>JAAKFW010000048.1 GCA_011064905.1 Candidatus Anoxychlamydiales bacterium
TTCTTCATGAACTGAATCGACTAATACAATCCCAAGAGTTTCTTCTGGATACATATCAGCAAACATAAGCATATTACAGCCTCCAAAGGAATGCCCTACTAGAATATAAGGACTAGAAATATTTGCTTTATGTAATAAAACATGCAATTCTTTTGCTAGATTTTTGCTGGTTCTTTTTGATAAAGATTCATCGCTCCAAGCATATCCCGCCCTATCATAACTACATACTTGTGTGAATTTTGAAACTTCTGATTGGACTAAAGACCAACCAAGAGAAGTGCCACTTAAACCTGCATCTAATACAACTGCCGGACCTCCTTCTCCAGTAGAATGAATATGTAATTGATAACCTTCAACATCAACTAATTTCCCTATAGGTCGATAACGATAATCATCAATTATTGTAGCCATCTTTTGATAAAGAAAAAAAACAACAATGCTAATAAGTAAAGATATGCCTATTTGATTAATCGTTATAATTTGCACTACCTACCTTTTGCAATTTCAATTTATCATATTAATATTTAGAAAGTGATTATGCAATCGAAATAGAATGAGATTGAAAAACTAAAGGAATTTTAACCTTTTCCCAAGAAAAAGTTCTGAATGCGTCTCTCCACCTCCATTCGCTCTTAATACAAATATAACTTTTTATAAATAGTAAAAATGAAACGTAATCACACTTCGTTCCTAGTTAACTGGTTAAATTCCAATACAAGAAAGCCATTAGTTATTCGAGGAGCTCATCAGCGGACCTCACCACCTTCTTCGAAATGAGTATAACCTTTATTTTCTAATCTCCTCCAAGAAAAGCTTCACCCTCATGCCAATCTGCCCAGCCGTCTGGGTCCCAATCTCTATTGCTCTTGAGCTCTCTTTCTTGAGAAACTTCTACTGTTTCTTGTGCTTCTACTGTTTCTTGTGCTTCTACTGTTTCTTGTGCTTCTACTGTTTCTTGTGTAAAAGAATAAGCTGGAATTAACGCACTAATTCCCAGAACAGTTAAAGACATTAATAACATAGTTATTTTTTTAAACATCCTAATTATCTCCTTTTAAAAAAAAATTATTTGCAATTAATTATAGATTAAAATTTCTTTTTTTTACAATGCAAAAAGAAAAGGATCGAAAATCATCTACATAGATCGTTTTTATCCATCTTCTAACATCATTTCTAAAGTTTAAGTATTAAAAAATTTAATTGATTGTTAGTAGATTACATCTAAATATTTAGACAATATCATTTTTTAACTACCAAATTGGTAGATTTTGGCATTAAGTTGGTAGAAAGAATGTTTTATCAAATTATTCCAATTAAAAGTTCTGAATGCGTCTCTCCACCTCCATTTTCAAGTTATTTATATTTAATAACTTGAAAAAGTTATTTTAGTATTTTTTTATCAATTTTACGCACTTGATCTTTGAATTTTGCAGATAATTTTTCATTTTACGAGATTTAAAAGTTCTCTCAAGAGCCAACCTTAGGGTGTCATGCGAAAATAACAGCCAAACATCATAAAAATCCTTTATTCTGCTATCTGTTAAGATATATTAAACTTGATAATTACCAAACTTTTAGTTAAAATTGATAACAAAAAATATGGTTTAATTTGATATTTCGAAATCTTAATTCCTTAAAAAACATTTTTTGCAAGGCTAATTATCACATGAGTTTTATAAGAATATTATTATTTATTGGGTTCTTTTGTCTAAGTACCTCAAAAGGTAATTGTATCAATTCAGAAGATCAGAAAAAAATAAATTTACTTTATGATGATGAAAATAATTATCAACTCAAAATAATTCAAGAATCAATCCTCAGCTTTGAATTATACGACACAATGATTTTATTGCCAGTTAAACTGAATGATACTGAGGAGGAGCATCTATTCATTCTTGATACAGGGGCTACTACATGTGTATTAGACCAAAAATTAGCAAAAAAATTGGGCATCCATAAAGAATTAGAAGTGTCAATGACAGCTACAGGAGACAATAAAAAAGAAAAAACAGGCTTAATGGCATTCGGCACGCTAAAACAAGTCCAAATTGGAAATTCTGTTATTGAGAAAATACCAGTTGGAATTTTAGATTTTAAACACTTCTGTGATCAGGCAGAGGGAATTATTGGAAATAATTTTTTAAAGTTTTTTAAAATAGTTATCGATTATTCTAATAAAAAAATTATACTTTCCAATCCTAAGGTAAGTTCTATCCAAAGTCCCAACCTTTCTCGTTTTGAATTCAAAGATAAACATGGTCTGGTAAAGGTACCGATACAAATTGACAACAAAGAGTTAGCTATAGGGATAATTGATACAGGAGCTAATAAAACAACTATACCTACTTCACTTGTTGAAAAGTTAAACTATAATGAACAAAATATAATTCCCAAAAAAGGAATTTCAGGAGGAGGAGCCTTTGGATTGCATTTACCTGACTATAAAAGCTATCTCTCACGATTAAACACTCTAAAGATTGGAGAAAATGAAATCAAAAACTTCCCTATGAATGTTGAAGATTCAGATCACTCAGAAAAAATTACCATAGGATATGATCTTCTTTCTCACTTTAAAGTCAGTATCGATTACTCAAGAAATGAGATTGCCCTTGATCCAACTGCTGAACCATTTAAAAATAACGTATTTACAACAGGATTAGGAATTTTAGATCAAGACGAACGTAAAATAGTTATCAATTTGTTAGAAAAATCGCCAGCGGATATAAATGGCATCCAAGTAAATGATGAAATCTTAGAGATTAACGGAATTCCAGTTTCTAAACTTAACCAAAGCGACATTAAAGCTATTGAATCTGATGATTCGATCAAAGCAATTAGCTACAAGATAAAGGAATCAAATGGAAATATAAAGGAAATTGCTCTTAAGAAAAAGCTGTTATTCCCTAAAATTTTGTAAGATATAATATATTCAATTATGGAGTAAGTTTCATGACTATCAAAAAAATGTTTTTTTACGCTCTTATTATTTTTAGTTAAGTTAAACTTTTCTTTTGCAAATAATAATGGATTTTCTTCTGTTCAACCTGAATATGTTTATCATGGATCCTCAGTCCGAAATTTTAAAACCTCATCAATCAACTCATAGGAAAAATTGGGTGTATGCAATTCCTGATTTAGCAATGGCTGCAAGTTTTCTCGTAAGAGCTGGAGATTTTCATTTTGGAAATGGAGTAGAATTGGTTACTTCTGCTTTCTTTATTACTTGCTTTAGACCAACTTTACATTCAATGTCTTGAACCATGGCTCGTTACATTCACTGGTATGATTAATATAAAAAGAGACTTTCACAGTCTGAGCAGGAGGAGGAGCTCCTGCTCCAGGAGAAAATGGATTTTTGAAAGGATTCATATTTTCACCTAACTTATATTTAATTATACATGAAATTAAGTATAAGTTGGTATAACTTTTGATTCAATAGATAAATTTTTAAAGATTCTAGCAAAGGAAAATCGTAAACCTTGCCAATCAAAAGTTCTGAATGCGTCCAACCACCTCCATTGGGCTTTAAGCTCCTATTATTTTCTGGATTAATTGCTTATATGAAAAAAAATAAAAACCTTCTTTGAACATCAAAAATTCTCAGCTACTCGCCTTCTAAAACTCGAAACTCACGTTATTTTAAGATGCGGGGTCGCATCAATACAATTTTTTACGACTCCAACATCTTTGCCCATTTCGTATGCCTCGTTCATTTTATCTGGGTGCTTTCGAATTTCTCCAGCTTCGTGGACGCCTAAACCACGAATAACACCAGCCAATTTTGCAAATTTCTGACATTTCACCCAAACACCGCTAAAATGCTTTATCCAATCTTCAATTTTTATTATCACTTTGTCAGAAAATTCGTTACTTTCTCCTGATGAAGCTGTTAACAAATACACATCTTGAAACCTATGTGTCTGTTCAAGGTTCAACTTCCATGGGAATAGTGGATACGTACGATCTAACAATGTTTGCATTTGTCCACTTACTCCGCCAAAATAAACAGGAGCAGCAAAAACAATTACGTCTGCTTCGTGTATTTTTTTCACGATTTCACTTGCGTCGTCTTGAAAAACACATCTTTTTGTGTTTTGACAAATATCACAACCTAAACAAAAGTTAATTATCTTATCTCTCAGAGAAATTTTTTCTACTTCGTGTCCACTACTTAAAGCCCCTCTTATAAACTCATCAGCGAGTATGTCGGTATTGGAATTATTGCGCAAACTTGACGATATTGCCAAAATTTTTTTACTCATAACGATTCCTGCTAGTTTTTGATTTAGAAACAACCTATGAAATAGCATATTTCATCTGCAAATTCAAGGCTTTCTTTCCAGAGTAACCTCATAGCTTTCTTTTTATTAATCAATTTATGCAATTTTTACGCACTAGGCTAGACAAAACCAGAATAAAATAGGATCTATAAAAATCATTTTAGTAAGAGACTTAATATTTACAATTATTGCAATAACACCTCATCCATAGTTAAAACTTTTGATATTTTTATGTTTTTCAGAAAAAATCGTCCAATCAAAAGTTCTGAATGCGTCCAACCACCTCCATTTTTAAGTTATTTATGTTAAATAATTTAAATTTTAATATTTTTTTATCAACTTTTACGCAGTTGATCAAAAATTCTAAATAAATCTATTTCTATTTATTTACAATTTTTATATTAAAAATATTGCTTATCGAATTCGTCTAAATGAGAATAATAATTAAGTAATTTTGCTACTGGCGGATGTCTCGGTTTATATGGATATCCATAATCATATATACATTTAGCAATATTATATTGCTTTTTCCAAATAGCCATTTCAAAAGAAGTAAATCCCGATTTATCTTTATTTAAAATATCTGCGTTTGCATTAATCAGAATTTTTGAAATATCTTCTAATCCGTTTTTTATCGCTAATTGCAATGGAAAATGGCCACTTGAAGTTTCATTAACATTATGCCCCTGTTTTAAATAAGCAATAAGAATCTTTCTTAAAAAAGGTCTTTTAAGATTTCTAAAAAATTTATCCACTAATAATTCATTCAATAATGGTTCTCTAGCTCCAAATTTTTTTATAAAATCCATTAATAAGGAGTAATCTCCTATATCGGCCTTTTTTAATGAAAAAATATATTCTTTTCTATCATTACTATTTCTTTGAATTTCTTGCGGCCAAATAGGAAAGATACATTTCATAGCTTTCAGATATCTATCTGCAACAATTCTGGAAAATCGTCCGTTTCCGTTGGGAAAAGGATGAATATAAACTAATCTATGGTGAATTTTAGTAGCTTGTTCTATAAATGTCATTTCACAACCTTCTGTGTTCCAATACAACACATCATCACATAAATCTTTTAAAGCACTTTGAATTTGATATGGGGAAATTCCAGGAATAGTTTGAAATGTTCTGAAACATCCTGCCCAATCCCAGACATTAAAAAACATATCTTTATGGATTTTCTTCAAGCTTGAAATATTAAACCAATTTATTGGCAAACTAACGGTTTTTAATAAATATTTTTCAATAGCATATGAGATATTTTCCGCTTCAACTCTGTTTAAATGACCTTGCGTTTTAACCCATGATAGTTTCAATCCGCTAATATCATCAATTGGAGTTGCTCCTTCAGGATATTCAAATTTTATCATATTTTATTCATCCCAAAGATCTTTCGAATTTATTAATTTGTTCTTTTCCTCTTCAATTTGTTCCTCAATAAACCTTTGATCAGGCCTTTGCTTTTCCAAAGCCATTGTACCTAATAAATAATTTACTTTTTTTTCAGCTTGTTTATAAGCTTGTTTAATTTTAACTTTATCCAAATCCTCATAAGGTCTTGCCGAAATAATCAAGCTGCACGATAGAGCCTCAAAAAGTTTGTTTAAGGTATCTATATTTGGACTTAACACGCCAGATTCGATTCGAGAAATAGTAGATTGATATATTTTTGATTTTCTTGCTAAAACCCGCTGAGACATCCCTAATTGCCGTCTTATCAAACCTATAAGATCTCCTACAGAAATATTCTGTTGCACTTTTTGTAAATTTTTTGAAGATTTAAAAATGTCTAACAAAAAAAGTTTTTCTGATTTTTTCATAAAAAACCCCAATCTATATTATTTATATTTAATTTTATGATAGCATTAAAGATATCAATATTCAATAGAAATATGCTCAGAAAGCATCACATTCACATCTAAATCCTTTATTATAAACAATCAATTTTTATATTTATGTTTATATAGCCGACAAATTATTGACTTATTGAACAAAAAATCAATAATATTTATTCCTAGATGCTTTTACGCAATTTTTACGCACTAGACCAAACTAAACCAGATAAAAAGAAAGTAAACTAAATTATTTAAACCTTTCTTAAGTAACTGGTTTTCTTAATGTTATTTGATCTATTTTATTCTTGTTTATTAATATAAATAGAGTTCGATTCTCTCCACCTCCAAATGGGCTGGTCAACGACCAGCCTTTTTTAATGAAGAAATTCAATGATGTCTTTCTGCTTCTAGAATGTCCTTATCAGTCCCATATTCAACTAATGTAAGCCTATCGTGCAGAGCAAATTTAAGTTCTCGGATAAAATGTAAAACAAACTGGAGTGCCCATTCTCGACTATGCAAGGGCTCCACATAAGTGATATTGCAAAAAACCGTATTTTCGACACAAGAAACATCTAATATTGCTTCGAAAAACCCTGCTCCTTGATTCGTAAAAAATTGATAAAAAACGATATCGATATCTCCATATTTCTTTTTCAAATCAATTTTACCAAGATTTGAAGTTGCAATCCCTAGCGCAAAATGATTGCGCCTTTCAGCTAAATTAAGTCCATTACGTTCACACATTTCCTCAATCGAGAAGTTGATAGGCGGCCTAGCTAGTTGTTGAATAAGTTTAGCCGAATGTTTTCGATAGTTTTCAGCAAGCGTCCATAGAGTCGATGAAGCATCAATTTTTTGCGGCTGGATAATAATATTAAAAAAGCAACCTAAGCAATTCGCGTTTATCTTATCTGATAAACCAAAATTAGAATTACGTAAATTCACACACGTGATAATGGAAGTATCCAAAGAGTGATGCCTATTTGCCTGACTATTTCGTAAAGCCAACAAGCTGATAGCCGACAACATATCATTAACTGTGAGGCCATGTTCCTTACAAGTTTGATAAAGAGGATCCAATTCAAAAGCAAATAATACGGCTTGTGTTTTGCGCTGTTGCAATGTAGCTTGCTTTTCATAAATAAGTCCTTTCGGAGGCATTGGATAGAGTGACGCAATCTGGTCGAGCTTATTTTTATAATCTTGCCAATTGCATTGCTTCTCGGGAGGAAATAATGTCGCTGCAGGACCAGGCAAGCAGTCTTTTACAACCTCCATTTTCTCTTGACTCATTTTCGAATGATAATTAGAAAATAATTCGTCATTTAGCTTAGCTGTGGAAATACCATCACTAAGAGAGTGATCAAAAAATTGTATCAAATAGTGCCTAGACGGCTGACTGTTTTTGACAGTCAAACAGCGAATCTTCCAATAAGGCCCGTCTGAAGGAAAAGGGTGAAACAATTCTTCTGACATCACTTTCCTCCAATCATCTTCCTTGTCAATCTCAATGAATTCACAGGAAATATCTGAAAACCCCAACTCACCATCGCAAAAAAAGCGTTTTTCTTGATCATCATATTCTATTTTTTTTACTCTAAGATTTGCATGAACCTGAAATAAGCTTTTTAACGATTCGATTAAACACTCTTTATTCAGCTCTCCCTCGAATGCAACTACAGTAGCGTGATTATCTTGGCCATTTAATGTATGCTGAGTCTTCCTCAAATGAGAGGCAAAATAATCTAAATAGCGCCTTTGTCCACTCTCAGACTCTTGAGAAGCTAGATGGGATAGAAATAAAAAACAAGATGCAAATCCAATATTTATGATCAACCATTTCATAACATCCTCTTGGTAAATTATTTTGAAAAGATCCTAGCAATAATTTTACATTTTTCCCACGGAAAAGTTCTGAATGCGTCTCTCCATCTCCAAAAACACAAGACCGAAAAAGCTCTCGGCCTTTTTTATTTTTTTTATTCTGAAATGCTTTTTTCTTTAAAATAAGCATCTGCTAATCCTGAAGCAGAGCCAAGCCACATTCCTTCTTTTTTAAAGAAGACAACATCCCCCTGTCTGAAAATGCGACAGTATCCATGGCCATAATCTCCAGAATCGTATCTGAAGTTTGATTCAGAAACAAGCTTGAATGGGTCATTGATGGGATCATAATGAACATCAGATGGAATTACCAAAACCATTTGACCTCCTTTAGTGTAAACAAAATAGTCAATATCCGAATTGCTTTGAGCGATTTCAAATGCATTCTCAAGAGAAATACCTCTCTCTATGCAAACAACATTTACATAATCAGACCCTCCGTATTGTGCTACATCTCTCTTCACGCTAAAACCTTCTCGTTCAGCTGCGTGTAGTGTTACGAATTGAATTGCAAAAGCAACAATCAATAAAAAAATATGTTTCATTTCATTTCTCCTTTATTGTTTGATTTTAAGAAAAAAATTATAAATGATTATCCATTTTTTCCCAATCAATAGTTCTGAATGCGTCTCTCCACCTCCATTTAATCTACTGATTAAAAGAGTTATCAATTCTCGATTAACAGCAATAGCAACTTTTATCTGAGATGATAATTGCGCCGTGTCCTTTTTCGGTCAAATAATTTTTCATGCAGATTCCCTGGACTCAAAACCATCCGTCTTCGAATAATGCTTTAAAGAAAAACTTTGTTTTGATATCTTTCTAAAAAAAACCTTTTCAAGGTAATAAAAACATTGTCAATCACGCCTCCCTAAAGGAAGGGGCTTGAACCGTGAGGATCAAGGGTAACTGGTTGAGCGGAGAACTAACAGGGAGATTTAAATAATGTTAGTAGCCGTTAAGACAGAGAAAAGAC
>JAAKFW010000049.1 GCA_011064905.1 Candidatus Anoxychlamydiales bacterium
ACATCCCATACGCAATACACAGCTTTCATATGATCGGATCAAAAAAAGGATTTAGAAAAGAGATTTGTTCAAATACCGAAAGACAAAGACTTAATATTTTAGGAGCTGTTGATTTTATAGAGAAAAAACTTCATTTTCAAGAAGAACCGATCTTAAATGCTCAAGCAACCATTTCATTTTTGGATAATGCTAGATATTACAAAAACCAAGCGATAAAAAAAACCATTTAGAAGAATCAAAATACAGCTTCATTTTCTGCCACTTTATAGTCCTACATTTAAATCCAATAGAAAAGCTATGGAAATGGTTAAAGCAAAAAGCTATTTTTGGTTTTCTGAGTAGCATTTCAAACATTGATCCACTATCAACTTTAGCTCAGGAGTTTTCAAGAAAAGTAAGAGACTGTTTTAAGACTATTGGAGCTCCCTTACCCAATCTTTGAACTCTTAGGTGTATATTCAATGAAAAAAACCAATCTTTTTATTTTTTTAGTTAATGATTTTTGTTTATAAAGGCAAACTTCTTGTTATAGTACAAAAATACAAATTGAGATCAAAGATTGATTTTTGCTAAAATTTAACTATCTAAAAATAAAATTTAAGGAAAAAAAATGAGAGCAACCCAAACTAAAACTACTCTAGATCAATTAAAACTACATACTACAGTAGTAGCAGATACATCTGATTTTGAATTAATTGAAAAATATAAACCTGAGGATGCTACAACTAATCCCTCTCTCATTTTAAAATCTTCTCAAAAAGATGAATATAAAGATTTAATTGATGAAGCTGTTTTATTTGGAAAATCTCAAATATCAAAAAATACTTTAGATTTAATAGCTATAAAGCTTTTTGTGAATTTCGGATTAGAGATATTAAAAAAAATCCCGGGAAGAGTATCTATTGAGGTAGATGCTAAATACTCTTTTGATACTGAAAAAAGTGTTGAAATAGCGAGGCTTATAATTTCTTTATTTGAAAAAAATGGTATTGATCGAGAAAGGATTTTAATAAAGCTAGCTACGACTTATGAAGGAATAAAAGCATGCGAGATTTTAGAAAAAGAAAATATACATTGTAATATGACCCTATTGTTTTCTTTAGCACAAGCTATAGGCGCAGCAGATGCTAAAGCAACTTTAATCTCCCCTTTTGTTGGAAGGATTTTAGATTGGTATAAAACAAATCACAAAAAAGAGTATTTACCTCATGAAGATCCAGGTGTTTTATCTGTAACTACTATTTTTAACTATTTCAAAAAGTTTGATATAAAAACTCAAATTATGGGAGCGAGTTTCAGAAATTCTAATGAGATACTAGAACTAGCAGGTTGCGATCTTTTAACTATATCTCCTGATCTTTTAGAAGAGCTTCAAACAGATGATAAAGAGATTCAAAAGAAATTAGATCTAAAGCTTTCTAAGGACATGAAAATGGATAAAATTACATTTAATGAGAAAACCTTCAGATACATGCTGAATCAAGATGCTATGGCCACTGAAAAGCTCTCTGACGGCATCAGAAAGTTTGAAGCTGATCTAAATAAAATAAAAGAAACAATTTTTTAAGAAAGATTTACCTCACACAAGGTAAACTATTATTGTAATAATTTTTAGTTGCAAACGCTAACAACCAACACTAGCATCTAGACCTACTAATTCATTGTTTTCTGTTTCATAGCAGCAACAACCCATTGCTCCACAGACCTTACAAAAAACAATACCACTTGAGTTTCCAGAGTTGGCAATTGAACTGCAATTTCCATGACCTACTTCACAGCAAAGTAACCGGTGATAAACAGCCTCTATTCGATAACAACAACAGCAAGTTGTTGACACTTTAGCGTGCTCATAAGCTCCATTCAAAGCTCTAAAATACACATTTTTATCAGAATACTTACTTTGTAAAACTATATCATTACCTTCTCTGTGAACTCTATTAACTTTGATTAAAGGAAAAATCTTTTGCATCCTGGCAACATCAAAAATTCCACCTTTATTTAAATATCCCTTTTCTAAAACAGGTTGCATACAAGGGGCTGTTGTCCAAACATGTTTATGAACTCCTTTGGATTCTCCAACGCAGTTTAAAGCATCGCTAGCACGCTGAGAATAACTTACAAGATCCGGCGCTTCAAGATTGATCTGATTGATCCAAGCTTCAAAATATGAGTACGCTCGTCTCATCGAAACATGCAAAGTAATAGATTTCCCAGTAATAAGAGTTAATAGACTAGATAAAAGTGTTCCTGTTAAACAATAACTAGTTATCAAAGGAGCTCCAAGTCCACCAATGAATTCTCTACCGGCTCTATTGAAATCTTTTGCAAAAACAAAAGCAGCAGAGCGAACTATGCGAGCGAGGGCTATCAAAGGAGCGGCGGCTGTTAAAATGCTGAATTTGATTGCTGTTTGCATTTGAGTTTTAAAATCATTGCTTTCATTTTTATAAACTAACGATTTGTCTATGTTTAGAGTAGTTACTTTTTCTAATACAACATTGTCTTTAGAAAATCTAATCCGTATATCAACTAATCCCATATAGTTAACCTCAAGATTTTATAGTTTGATTTTTTAACTCTTTTCTCAAAATAATCTAGAGCCAGATATTTTCATATCTAGCTCTGAAATATTTAATGATTTAAGCAGAAGGCGTTGTTAAGCGCTCTTTTTCTGCTAAATAATCTTTAACTTTAAAATTATCTTCAAAAGAATAAAGAGACTCTTCTATAGCTTTTCTTTCTATGTATTTCTTTGCTTTTTCATGATATTTGAATCCGGTGCCACCTGGAATAATGTGTCCCATAATAAGGTTAGATTTAAAGTCACGCAAGTAATCTACAGCTCCATCTACAGCAGCAGCTGTTAAGATTTTTGTTGTCTCCTGGAAAGACGCAGCAGATACAAAAGATTCTGAACCAAGTGATGCTTTTGTAATTCCTAAAAGAACCGGCATCGCTTTTGCCGGTTTTCCGCCCTCTTGGGTCGTTTTTCTATTAACATCATGGAATCTCTTTTTATCTATATCTTCACCATATAAGAAAGTAGTATCACCAGGATCGGTTACTTTAATTTTTTGAAGCATCTGGCGGGTAATAATCTCTACGTGCTTATCATTGATATCTACACCTTGCAGGCGATAAACTTCTTGAACTTCATTAACTAGATATTTTTGGAGTTCCCTAACTCCACAAATCTCTAGTATCTCTTGAGAAACAATAAGTCCTTCCGTTAGCTGTTGACCTTTAACAACCATATCCCCTTTTTGAACAATCAAGTGTTTGCTTAGAGGAATTAGATGTTCTTCTTCCATTCCAGTCTCTTCATCTTTAACAACTAAAATTCTTTTGTTTTTTTGAACTCCCTGGAAGTCAACTTCTCCATCTAATTTTGCAATCTCTGCAGCATCTTTTGGTCTTCTCGCTTCAAATAACTCTGCTACCCTTGGAAGACCACCTACAATATCTTTTGTTTTGATAGTTCCAATAGGCATTTTAGCTAAAATCTGTCCCGGTTTTACTATATCTTTTTCTTTAACTAAAATCAAAGCCCCAGCCGGCACCGCATAAGTACCAACTATATTTTCGTTCTCTTTATCCGAATATATGGAAATTTGAGGGTGGAGCTCTCCTCTATGTTGTTTTACTCTAAGCTCAGTTTGACCAGTTTGTTTATTAACCTCTTTTTGAGTAGAGATTCCTTCAACTAGGTCTTCAAATTTTACAAACCCTTGTTTTTCACAAATAATCGGAGAAGAATGTTGTTCCCACTCTCCAATTTTTATTTTCTTTCCAACTTTTTCTCCATCTGCAAATAATATGTTAGTTCCCAGTTCAACTGTAAACACTTGAAGCGGTTCTAGAGATTTTGTGCTAAGTAGTTTTTTATACTCCTCTATAGATCTACCTTCATCTTTTACGATATTTACCGTTCCATTTTTATTTAAGGCAATCCAATTTCCATCTTCATTTTGAACGACTCTTAAACCTTGATAAACAATAACACCCTCTTTTTCAGTAAGAAGTTGAGGACTTACCATAGCAGAGGCAATACCACCAATGTGGAACGTTCTCATCGTTAGCTGCGTTCCCGGTTCACCGATTGATTGAGCAGCAATAATACCTATAGCTTCTCCAAGCCCTACAATACTACCTGTTGCTAGATTCAAACCATAACACCTTGCACAGATTCCTCTTTGAGATTCACAAGTAAGTGGTGATCTAATTTTTATTTTCTCAATACCTGCATCATCGATAGCTTCAGATTGTTTAACATTTAAAATATCTAAGGATTTTGCGAGCCTTTTCGTGCTATCGCCAGGCTGATAAATATCATCACAAACAGATCTTCCAAAAATTCTATCTTTTAAAGGTAGAAGCTCTTCTTGACCTTGTTTTATTGCTCCAACTTCGATTCCATTTAAAGTTTGGCAATCCTCTTCAACGATAATTACATCTTGAGAAACGTCAACAAGCCTTCTTGTTAAATACCCGGAGTCAGCTGTTTTTAAAGCAGTATCGGCTAGACCCTTTCTCGCTCCGTGCGTTGATATAAAATACTCTAATACTGTTAAACCTTCTCTAAAGTTAGAAACGATAGGGTATTCAATAATCTCTCCTGAAGGCTTTGCCATAAGCCCTCTCATAGCGCCAAGCTGTTTAACCTGAGAACGATTTCCTCTAGCTCCAGAATCCATCATTAGGAATAAAGGATTTAACTCGCCTTCATGAGTCTCACAAATTAACTTATATAGTTCGTCTGATAGAGAGTCTGAAACTTCTGTCCAAATACTAATAATTTTGGATTTCATTTCACCTTCTGTTATAATTCCATCTTCAAATTGTTTTTTCACTTTGGCAACGATCTTATACGTACTATCGATAACCATCTTTTTGTTTTTAGGAATCCTAACATCTGTTACGCCCATAGAAAGTGAGGCTCTTGTAGCTTCAGAAAATCCTAAATTTTTCATATCATCTAAAAATTGAACCGTAGTTTCTAAACCTATTCTTTTATAACAATCTAAAACAAGTTCTGAGAGTCTTTTTTTTCTAAGAGCATAGTTTTGAAAACCTAAGTTTTCAGGAACTATTGTATTGAAAATAACTCTACCGGGAGTTGTATCGATAATTCCACCATCGATACGTACTTTTATTCTTTCATGAATATCTATACCTCTTCCAGTCTCATCTATTCTTGTTTCATTTGATTTTCCTTTAAACCTATTGTAACTAATTCCTGCACCTAAAGCTAAAAGAACTTCTTTTGGTGATCTAAATATTTTTATTTTTTTTGAATGCTTTTCCGGATCATATGTAGGATCTATCATCAAGTAATAAAGTCCTAAAATCATATCTTGAGTTGGAAGAGCTACCGGTTTTCCGGATGATGGTAAAAATATATTATCAGGTGACATTAGTAAAAGTTTAGCTTCTAATTGAGCTTCTATAGATAAAGGAATATGTACTGCCATCTGATCACCATCAAAGTCAGCATTGAAAGCAGGCGTGACAAGGGGATGAATTCTAATTGCTTTCCCTTCAATTAATACTGGCTCAAAAGCTTGAATTCCAAGTCTGTGAAGTGTTGGAGCTCTGTTTAATAAAACCGGATGTCCCTTAATTATTTCTTCTAAAACATCCCAAACTTCAGCTGATTGCTTTTGAATTAATTTTTTAGCTGATCTTATAGTGTATATGTAATCTAACTCTTTTAGTTTTTTTACAATAAATGGCTCAAAAAGCTCTAAAGCCATCTGTTTTGGTAATCCACATTGATTAAACTTTAAATCAGGTCCAATAACAATAACAGATCTACCTGAGTAATCTACCCTTTTTCCAAGTAAATTTTGTCTAAATCTACCTTGCTTTCCTTTTAACATTTCAGATAAAGACTTGAGAGGTCTGTTTCCCGCTCCCATAACAGGATGTCCATGTCTTCCATTATCAAAGAGAGCATCAACAGCTTCTTGAAGCATTCTTTTTTCGTTTCTGATAATTACATCTGGCGTTTTTAATTTTAAAATAGATTTTAATCTATTGTTTCTATTGATAACCCTTCTATATAAATCATTAAGATCTGATGTAGCAAATCTGCCTCCATCTAAAGGAACTAAAGGTCTAAGATCAGGAGGTATTACAGGAACGCTTGCTAAAACCATCCACTCAGGAGAGTTTGGGGAGAGTAAAACTCCTTCTACTATCTTTAAGCGTTTTGCAAGCTTTACTCTAGCTTGCATAGATTTAGTTTTTCTAAGCTTTTCTTTGAGTTCCATAACAAGAGCATTTAGATCTTCATTTTTTAAAAGATCAAAAATTGCTTCTCCACCCATTTTAGCAACAAATCTGTTAGGACCCCACTTTTCTAATTGCTCCCTATATTCTGTGTCACTTAAAAGTTGCTTTCTTTCTAGATCTGATTCACGAGCATCTGTAACAATGTACTCTTCATAATAAATTACTCTTTCAATATCAGCAACAGATAAGCCTAAAATATTTCCTATTTTAGATGGCATTGTTTTGAAAAACCAAATATGCACAACAGGAACAGCTAACTCAATATGCGCCATTCTCTCTCTTCTCACTTTCGATAAAGTTACTTCCACTCCACATCTATCGCAAACAACACCTTTGTGTTTGATCTTTTTATACTTTCCACAAGCACATTCCCAGTCTTTAGTTGGCCCAAATATTTTTTCGCAAAATAGTCCGCCTTTCTCTGGTTTGAATGTTCTATAATTGATAGTTTCCGGTTTTTTTATCTCGCCTCTAGACCATGAATTTTTAATTACATCGCCTGAAGCTATTTGAATCGTTAACTTATCAAAATGAGACTTTTTAGAATCCTCAAAATCTGCCATTGAATACTCCCAAATAATAACTTTTTTTTAATTTTCTTCTATGGATACTGCTTTTATATTTATGCATAGTCCTTGCATTTCTTTCATTAAAACATTGAATGACTCAGGCGTTCCGGCATGCAGTGAATTATCACCTTTAACAATCGATTCATAAATTCTAGTCCTGCCTTCTACATCATCCGATTTAACGGTTAACATCTCTTGAAGTAGATGAGCAGCTCCATATGCTTCTAAAGCCCATACCTCCATCTCTCCAAATCTTTGTCCACCCATTTGCGCTTTACCACCGAGCGGTTGCTGTGTTACTAACGAATAAGGTCCTATTGCTCGAGCGTGAATTTTATCTGCAACAAGGTGTGATAGTTTAAGCATATAGATATATCCAACCACAACGTGGTTATCAAATTTCTCTCCTGTTCTCCCATCATATAAAACAAATTTACCATTTTCAGAAAGCCCCTGGTCTTTCATCATCTGCCAAATTTTTTCCTCTGGAAATCCTTCAAAAACCGGAGTTTTAATATATATTCCAGCTTTTTTAGCAGCGTATCCTAGATGAGTTTCTAAAAGCTGACCCATATTCATTCTAGATGGAACTCCAAGTGGATTTAAAATAATTTCCACGGTTTCTCCATTTGGAAGATATGGCATATCCCCTTCAGGTACTATCGTTGAAACAACACCTTTGTTTCCATGTCTTCCCGCCATTTTATCCCCTACTTGCAATGTTCTTTTTGTTGCAACGTAGACTTTAACTTGGCGAATAATTCCCGGATCTAAATCGATATCACCTTTTCGTACAAACTCAACATTTAATTTATGTTTAGATAGAAGTTTTTCTACGTCTAAATCAAATTCTCTAATTATTTTTTTGATCTCATCAAAAACATCGTTTTCTTCCATGACAAGATCTTCTATTTTTTCGCTTTCAACTTTCTCTAAAAGATCATGGGTTATTACAGCACCTTTATCAACTATAATTTCACCGGTTTTTCTATGCATGATTGCAGCTGGACACTCTTCATTTAATAAAAGAGCTCCTAGCTTTTCATGAAACTCCATTTGAAGTTCGAGCTCCGCTGATTTATATTCCTGATGGACATCTTTTAGTCTACTAGCTTCTTCAACCAATTCATCATCAGTTTTTGATAGTTTATCTCTTCTTGAGAAAACTTTAACATCCATTACAACACCGTCTGTTCCAGGAGGACACGTAAGTGAAGCATCTTTAACATCTGCTGCTTTTTCTCCAAATATGGCTCTTAGAAGTCTCTCTTCAGGAGTCAGCTCTGTTTCAGTTTTAGGCGTTATTTTTCCAACTAAAATATCTCCTGTTTCAACTTCAGCTCCAATTCTTATTATTCCATCATCCTTAAGATCGGCTAGAGCTTCTTCTGATACATTTGGGATATCCCTTGTAATCTCTTCTTTTCCAAGTTTTGTATCTCTTGCTGTTAACTCAAATTCTTCTAAATGAATTGAAGTATAAGTATCTTTTTTGATTAATTTCTCAGAGATAATTATAGCATCCTCATAGTTATATCCACACCAAGGCATGAAGGCAACTAATACATTCTTACCAAGAGCTAACTCTCCTCTCTCAGTTGCGGCTCCATCTGCTATTATATCTCCTGCTTTAATCTTATCTCCAACTTGACAAATAGGAGTTTGGTTAATACATGAACCGGAGTTAGATCTCAAAAACTTCTTTAATTCATATGTTTTTTTATTGGTTGGATTATCATCCGGTGCAACTACTATTTTAAATCCATCAACAAATTCAATTGTGCTATTTTCTGCAGCAACAACTACTGCACCGGAATCAGAAGCTGTTCTCGCTTCCAAACCAGTTCCCACTATAGGAGATTCAGTTATCAATAGAGGAACACCTTGTCTTTGCATATTCGATCCCATAAGTGCACGGTTAGCGTCATCGTGCTCTAAAAACGGAATAAGCCCTGCAACAACTGATACAAGTTGTTTAGGCGATACATCCATATGAGTCGCTTTGCTTGAATCAATTTCTAAAGATTCTCCTTTATGTCTTGCCCAACAGATCTTGTCTTTAAACATATTAAATTCATCTAAAGCAGCTGATGCTTGGGCAATAATACAGTTC
>JAAKFW010000005.1 GCA_011064905.1 Candidatus Anoxychlamydiales bacterium
TTTTGAAGTTCCAATAAAAAAAGGCAAAGAATTAATAAAACTCTTGCAGGAGAATCTCTCTGGTTATATGGTTCCAAAATATGTTAGGGAAATTCCAAATAAAAAAAGTAAATCTTTGATTTAAAAAAGATTTTTACGATTTCCTTTTTGGAGCTTTTTCAAAAAAATATTATCAAAACCAAGCTCAACTTAGAAAACGGTAAATTATTTCAATAATATTGGGCCCTATTTTATCAAACTCCTTATTATTAGATGTTTATGAAAATACCTCTCATTTTTCCATATCATAAAAATCGGTTTTCTTAATTTTATGATATTATTTTAAAGAAGATTTCATATCATAAAAATGAGTTTTCTTGATTTTATGATATGATTTTATTATAATTCTGATATCATAAAATTAGTTTTTTTGGATTTTATGATATGAACTTTTTAGTTAACTTGTTAAAAAGGATAGAAAATGACTCGTTTTATAGGTAGAAAAAGAGAGCTCGAATCCCTCCACTCAGTTTTGAAAAAACAAAGCTCTTCTTTGATTGTAATAAGAGGAAGAAGAAGAATAGGAAAGAGTCGATTAATAGCCGAATTCGGACTGCGAATGCGCACCGTTTTTTTTGCCGGACTGCCTCCTTCCCCAGAGACAACCGATAAAAGCCAAAGAGAAGAATTTGCAAGACAGATGCAAAGAGAACTTCAAATCCCACTACCTAGATCAGATGATTGGGGAGATTTATTTTGGATTTTAGAAAATTCTGTCAAAAAAGATCGAGTCATCATAGTTTTCGATGAAATTTCTTGGATAGGTTCAAAAGATCCTGATTTTTTAGGAAAGCTAAAAAATGCTTGGGATCTTAGATTTTCAAAAAACCCTAAACTTCTTTTGATTCTTTGTGGCTCGGTTTCTAGCTGGATTGAAAAAAATATATTAAGCAATACAGGATTTGTTGGCAGAATTTCTTTAGATTTAATTATTCGAGAAATGCCTCTATCAGATTGTCTTAAATTTTGGAAAGATCAAGAGAGAAACATTGCTCCTTATGAAGTTTTTAAAGCGCTTGCTGTAACAGGTGGCGTTCCCCGTTATTTAGAAGAAATTATTTCAACTCAAACTGCTGAAGAAAATATTCATCGACTTTGTTTTCGTAGAGAAGGACTTTTATTTAATGAATTCGATCGTATTTTTAATGATCTTTTCGCAAAACGTAATGAAATTTATAGTAAAATATTAAAACTTTTAGCTGAAAAGCCTGCAACTCTATCAGAGATATATACAGTATTAGAAGTTCAACCAAGTGGCGCTTGTTTAAATTATATGAATGATCTCATCCAAGCTGGGTTTGTTACACGCAATCATCTTTGGAGTATTAAAACAGGCTCAACATCTAATTTGAGCTATTTCCGAGTGAGTGATAATTATATTAGATTCTATTTGAAAATGATCTTTCCTAACAAAAAACAAATTTCTGAATCTCTCTTTCAAAAAAGAAGTGTAACAACTCTTCCAAACTGGTCTTCTATCATGGGATTGCAATTTGAAAATTTAGTACTCAATAATTTTCTCTCACTTTGTAATAAATTAAATATACCTTTAGAAGAAGTTCAGCAAAACGGTCCTTTTTTTCAAAAAAAAACCAAGGTGCAGCAAGGCTGTCAAATAGATCTTATGATTCAAACCTATTATAATTGTATATATATATGTGAAATTAAGTTTTCAAAAAATCATATTTCAAGCTCTACAATTGAAGAAGTAAAAGAAAAAATTAAAAGATTAACCATTCCTAAAGGCTATTCTATAAAACCGGTGCTCATTCATGTAAATGGCGTATCTCCAAAAATAAAAGAGGATAGATTTTTTGCTCATGTTATTGATTTTTCTGAATTATTCAAAAGTTAAAAAAATGTAAATTTATTAACTTTTCATGTCAATTTTCTCATAGTTTTTTTCCCTTTTAGGTAAAAAACTAATATTTTTAAATAACTAACTTTTTTTTAAACTGATAGGGGCCTTAAAAAGAGTCTAAGAAATTAAACTATTTCTTAGAGAACTAGTCCAAATATTTTTTATACTTAGAAGCAAGTTGATATTTTCGATTTTTTTTGGATAGATCACTTATATTAATAAAACTCTCCTCCACCCATTTTTCACATAAAGCTCGAGAACTTCTTGGTTGCAATTTACAAAGTTCTTCAACATCTCTTGATGTTAAATTTGTATTTGCTTGAAAAAACGTTAATATTATTCTTTTACGAGCATCTAATTGATTTAAGAGTTTTGATTTATCTTGCAGGCCTTTAATGGAGCTTTTTTTAGCTTGCTCTTTGATTCTATTAAAACTATACGCCATACCTTCTAAAAAATATTCAATCCATTTAGAAATATCGGCTTTTTCTCTTCCTAAATAATAGTTATGCGAAGGCCCTACATTTAAACCCTCATAATAACCAGATAAGTTTTCAGCATAATACTCATCTAAAGAATACAGTCCTTTCAGATCATATTTCCAGATATGCATAATTAAGGTAGCTAATAATCTTGCCGTTCTACCGTTACCATCATAATAAGGATGAATAGTAGCAAACTGATAATGCGCGATAGCTGCAACAATTGGAATAGGAAAATTTTTAATAGATTTTTCTATCCAATCAATTAAATCTTTTATCAAAATAGCTACATCTTTAGCTTCGGGAGGCAAATAAACAATTGCATTTGTTCTACTATCTCGAATAACATTTTGTCCATCTCTATAAGCAGATGGTTTTACACCTTTTTTTCCTCCGCCCATAACTAAAGCATGCAATAATTTAATATCTTTTTCATTTATTTGATTTCGTTGTTTAGCAATGTTTTCAACTATTTCTAAAGCAATGTAATATCCCTTTACTTCTTTTTCGTCTCTTTTTCTATCTTGTATACGCTTGGATTTTTTTATAGTTAAATTTACTTCATTTTGCGTTAGTTTATTTCCCTCAATCATTGTGGAGAAATGAGTTGATTGAAGCTTGGCTGTTTCTCTAAGGCTCAATAAAACGCTAGGAGTAATAGGAAGATGGATAATGCTCTCTTTTAAACTCTCAATTTGCATTAAAGATTTTGCCATTTTAGGTGAAATCTGAAACTTTGGTTTAAACATCTTGAACCTTTTTTGCCATTAAACTGCCATTATTATGCCATTAAACTGCCATTAAAATCAAATAATTTTTTATAAAATACCTTGTTTTTCAGAATCTTACTAACGATTTTATATTAAGCGACTTACATTCTATCTAAAGGTTTGAGGCCCAAGATGTCAAAACCTGCTTTTAAAACCTTTTGAGTCATATGACACAGTAGAAGTCTAGAGTTTTGCTCTAAAGCATCCATTACCTTACAATCTCTAAAAAAGACATTAAACTTAGTTGCCAGATCATATAAATAATCGGTTAGCCTATTAGGCAAAAGATCTCTTGCCATTAGCTCTAAAACTTCTGCAAATCTAATCAAATGAACTCCCAAAGACACCTCAGATGGATGCTTTAATTCTATAACATCTGTTTTGAGTAGCTTTTCAATATTTTCATTCACTTTTCTTTTAATGGAGAGAATTCTAACGTATGAATAAAATAAAAATGCTGCTGTATTGCCCTCGAGTGACAACATTTTTTCATAAGAAAAGGTGTAGTCTTTTATTCTGTGATTAGATAGATCTGCATATTTTATAGCGCTAATTCCTAAATTTATTGCATATTCATCTAAAGTTTTTTTATCTAAATCTTTTAACCTTTCTTTTAGAATTTTTCTTGAATGATCTACAGCTTTATATAAAAGATCTATTAGCTTTTCAGTTTCTCCTGATCTTGTTTTGAACTTTTTCTTATCTTCTCCGAGAACCACTCCAAAAGTTACGTGATCGAACTTTGTTTTATTTGGATCTAAATATTTAGCTTTAACAACTAGAGGATAGATCATTTGAAAATGAAGTGCTTGCCCTGAATCTGTAACGATAATAATTCTATCAGCTTTCTCTACTTCGCATCTGTGTTTAAATCCTGCAATATCTGTTGTATCGTAGTTATATCCTCCATCTGATTTTTGAACCATAATAGGAAGAGGATTGCCTTCTCTATTTTTAAAACCTTCTATAAAAACGCATTTAGCTCCATTAGACTCTTTTATTAAACCTTTTTTTTCTAAATCTTTTACAATTATTGGTAGATCTTCATTATAAAAAGATTCTCCTCTCTCTTCTATCTTCACATCCAATAAATTATATATCTCATTAAAAGCCTCTCTAGATACGTCATAAATTATCTCCCAAACCTCTATTGCTGTTCTTTCTTTAGCCTGAAGATTTATAACCTCTAATTGAGATTTCTTTTTAAAATCAGGTTCTTCATCAAAAAGTTTTTTTGCCTCTTTGTACCAAGTGGTTAAAGTAGTTAGATCTGCTTTTTTTTCTTTTGATATAATTTTTGGTTGATGACTTTTTAAGTAGTGAATAAGCATTCCAAATTGAGTGCCCCAATCCCCTACATGATTTAATCTTAAAACATCTTCACCTAGAAATTCGAAAAGCCTTGCTATGCTATCTCCAATAATCGTCGATCTTAAATGACCTACGTGCAATTCTTTTGCAATGTTTGGAGATGAAAATTCAACGATAATTTTTTTAGGTTTTATAACTTTTTTAATACCGAGTTTAGGATCAAACAGATTTTTATTTAAAACGCAGGATAAAAAATAACTATTAAGTTTTAGATTTATAAAACCAGGACCTGCTATTTCAATTTCAGAGAAAATTTCTTTTTCTTCTTCTAATAGTTCGATATTAAAAATTATTTTCTCAGCAATTTTTTTAGGATTTTCTTTTAAGAGTCTGGCAAGCTTTAAAGCGCTATTGCATTGATAATGACCAAAGTTTTCATCTAAACAGATTGCGACATCTGCCAGAGCATCTTTTGTAGTTATATTACCTTCAAAGCTTTTTAAAATAGCTTCAGTTAATCTATTTTGCAAAAAATCTATTAATAATCCATTAATCATTTTCTTTAGTGTGATGAAAATATAATTTATCTGTCCTTCTACCTATACCTGATTTCATTTTAAATTGCGCTAATTTTATTGCAGCTTCGTTGGTTGTAATATCATTTTGATCAGCTATTTTAAAAATTTCTAATATTGATGTATATATGTTATCGATTTTATTTCTAGATTTTATCGGAGAGTAACCTTCTTTATCCAATTCAAAAGACACGTTAATTAATCCTCCCGCATTAACAACAAAATCAGGAGCATATAAAATATTTTTATCTTTTAAAACTTGAGCGTGCCTATCTTCCAAAAGCTGATTATTAGCAGCTCCACAAATAGCTTTGCATTTTAGATCTTTTATTGTTTCATCATTTATCGTTCCTCCGATTGCTGCTGGAACAAAAATATCGCACTCTTGTTTATGGATATCTTCTGCTTTTACAATTTTTGCAACGTTTGAAAATTTTTTTAATTTTGTCTCATCTATATCACTAATAATAATATCAGCTCCCTGCCAAAATAGGTGTTCAATCAAATAATGGGCAACGCTGCCCATTCCTTGAATAGCTATTGTTTTACCTTTTATTGACGCAGCTCCATATAGTTTTTTTAAAGTTGCTAGAATGCCTTTAAAAACTCCCCAAGCTGTAAATTTAGAAGGATTGCCTGAGCTTTTTTCATGTGGCAGACCTACAACATATTTTGTTTTTTCATGAATAATCATAACTTCTTTTGGAGTGCATCCCATATCTTCAGAGCAAATATATTTACCATCTAAAATAGCAACAGCTTCACCAAAGGATTTTAAAAGTTTTTCAGTTTTATCTTTATTATCTTTAATAACAATTACACTCTTCCCTCCACCTAAACCAACTTCTGACATCGCCGCTTTATAAGTCATTCCCTTAGATAAGCGAAGTGCATCTGTTAAAGCATCATCAAAACTTTTATACTTTGCAATTCTAGTGCCGCCAAGAGCAATGCCCAGCGTTGTATCATGCATTGCAATAATCGCTAAAAGGTTTGTTTTCTCGTTTGTAATTTTATAAACAGCTTCGTAACCTTCAATTTGTAAACTTTCAAATGTAAAATCCAAATATTTTTTTATATTGTTTTTTTTCTTAGTATTATTTTTTTGGATATGAGTAGACATTTTTTCTCCTTAAAAATTAATAAGTTCTTCTTTATTTATGTGTTAAATAAAGTAACATTTTTTATATACAAAAGCAACATTAATTTATTCTAAATTAACATAATTAAAATTAACCATGATTATTTCTTCATATAATAAATTATATTTTTATTTACAATAACACTGATATACTTTGTTTTAAACTTGCTAAAATATAGCTAACATATTAAATTTGAATATCAACAAAAAAAATGTTATGGAATCTTTAGAGGAAAAAATGCAAATAAGTGAAAAAATTCAAAAAGAAACTTTAAAATTCTTGAAAAGCACAAGAAAAGCAGATCTTATTTTAACATATCTTTTCTATGTAGAGAAAAAATTTGATTTAAAACCGGTACTCTTTATTAGAAACAAAACAATATATCAAAGTTTAGATACCCTTTTAGGAATTTTAGAAAAAGAGGGTAAACTCTTTAGAGAGACAGAGATAAAAATTCAATTTGGCAAACAAAACGTAAACGCACACACTAAAAAAATCTATATATGCCCTTTTACCGGAAAAGTTTTTGGAGATAATACTCACCCAAATCCTCAAGATGCAATATATGATTGGATATCAAAATGTCCTGAGAACAAAGAAAGAATTGGAGGCCTAAGAGTCAAAAGATTTTACGTCTCAGAAGATCCTGAAATTATAAAAAAATATATTAAACCAAGAAAAGCCTCTGTTTCGAAGCTTGTTTATTCATCAGGCATTACAGGAAAACTATTTAATAGTAAAAAAGCGATTATAGAAGATTTCAAAAAAACTAGTATTAAATATTTTACTTTGTTTGAAGTTCAAAACCAAAATAAGTATGAAATTGAACAGAATTTTTTAGATTTCATCCAAGAGCAGCTTACTGAAGATAAGATTAAAGCTTTTGTAGAAGCTATCTCTAAATTTAAAGAGTTTGAGAAATATCTAGAAAAATGGCTAAAATAGAAAAAATTATTACTTCTTCTTCTGAAGAAACTATTAAGGTAGGGATGGATCTATCTAAAAACCTTCGAAAAGGTTCTATAGTTGCCTTTTTGGGAGATCTAGGATCCGGAAAAACAACTTTTATTAAAGGGGTCGTAAAAGCTCTTTCAGAGAAAAAAGATATCAATGTAAATAGCCCAACTTTTGTTTACCTAAACATCTATGATGTGAAAATTCCAATCTATCACTTTGATTTATATAGAATAAAAGACAAAAACGAGTTTTACTCACATGGTTTTGAAGAGTATTTTTCATCTAATGGAATATGTTTAATAGAATGGTCTGAAAACATTTTAGATATTCTACCCAAAAATACCATTTTCATAAAAATGACGCACGAAAATGAACAGGTAAGAGAAATTGAAATAACAAATGCTTTTTAAATAAGCTAAAAAAGTACATTTAAATTATGACTTTACTTAATAAAGATATTTTTGTTTGCTTAGATATAGAAGCAACCGGTTTAGACCCATCAAATGATAGAATCGTAGAAATCGCTATAGTTAAATTTACATTCGATAAAGTTTTAGAAACATTTTCTACTTTAATAGATCCGGAAGTTGAGATTCCTAAACCCTCTCAAATTATTCATAATATTTCCGATGATATGGTAAAAGGAAAACCAAAAATCAAAGAAGTTCTACCGGATATTTTAAAATTTATAAACTCTCACATTATTATGGGCCATGGCATAAAATTTGATATCGATATTGTCTACGCTGCGACAAAAAGAGATCAAATTCCCTGCAAAATATATAATGCTACTTATATAGACACCCTAAGACTTGCAAGGCTCTACGGCGAGAGTCCTTCTAATTCTCTAAAAGAATTATCTAAACATTTCAACATCGATTTGGAGGGTGCACATAGAGCCTTAAATGATGTTAAAGCAAATATTGAAGTTTTTAAAAAGCTATCAACTCCATTTACTACAACTAATCAGATGCTTAAAAGGTTAGAAAAACCAATAGCATTAAAAAAAATGCCTCTTGGGAAACACAAAGGAAGACCTTTTTCTGAAATCCCAATTGAATATTTAAGGTGGGCAGCTGGCAAAGATTTTGATCAAGATCTTTTATTCTCTATTAGACTTGCAATAAATACTCGCAAGAAAAAAACAACTTTTGAAACAGCATCTAACCCTTTTTCAAGTCTTTAAAAAAACACTATCCTGTATTTAACTCTCGTTTATTTTTCAATTAACTTCATCAAGATGACGACCAGGAAACCCATTCCTTTAGGTCTTGTCTTTATCCACATTTTATATCTCTACCTAAATAAGCGCTATAAGTCATAGTTTGCAGTTGCATCTAACCTGTCCACAACGTTTACCAGTCAGGGTCTCCATCACTTTTTCTCCCAAGAAATCCTCCAAGTTGAGCTAGCTTTCTCTCAAAACCCTTGATAACGGTGCCTCTCAGCATAGATGTCGCTTAAATTATTTTTTTACCGCCGCCTGTAACTGATTTAGAGCGCTTTCACACTTTTCCGCGTTTAATAGAACTTTTTCAATTCTATTCCAGTCTCTTCTCTCTTTATTCCATCTATTAGGATTTGCAGCAATAGATATTTAAATAGTCGCAAAAGCCCAAAGTTTAACAAATTTACGATAATTATGATTTTCAGGAATTAAATCTTCTAAACTAGCCATTTCAGTTGTTGCATCGCTCTTTCCTTAATTAAAAAGAAGATATGACAACAAATACTAGAATATTATTCTTCAACTTTCAGCAGTCCCGTAATATATTTCTTTACTGAAAAATTCTCTTTTTATAACAATACAAATAAAGTAAAACAGGATCTTTTCATGGAAAAATTATCAATTCAAGATTTAGATTTAAAAGGCAAAAAAGTATTAATGAGAGTAGATTTTAACGTTCCTTTAACAGATGACGATAAGATTTCAGATGACACAAGAATTAGAGCAGCTCTTCAATCGATTAAATATGTAATAGATAACAATGGCGCCTTAATACTTATGTCGCATCTCGGCAGACCTAAAGGCAAAAAAGACCCTAAACTATCACTCAAAATTGTAGCTAAAAGACTATCTGATCTTCTTGGAAGAGATGTTAAAATGGCGGCAGATTGTATCGGATCAGAAGTTGAAACATTAGCTAAGAATTTAAGGCCCGGTGAAATTTTACTTTTAGAAAATTTAAGATTTCATGAAGCTGAAACAAAACCAGAAAAGGATCCAAGCTTTGCTAAAAGTTTAGCGTCTTTGGGAAATATCTATGTAAATGATGCTTTTGGAACAGCTCATAGAAAACACTCATCTACATATACGATTACTAAATACTTTCCGGGAAAATCATTAATGGGATTTTTATTAAAAAAAGAGATCTCATTTTTAGGAAAAGCTATTAAAAATCCAAAAAGACCTTTTTATGCAATAATTGGTGGTAAAAAAATATCTACAAAAATTGGAGTGATAGATAGCTTAATCGATAAAGTAGATGCTATCTTTATTGGAGGAGCTATGACATATACATTTCTAAAGGCTCTAAATTTAAGCGTTGGAAAATCCATATATGAAGAAGATTTTGTATCAGAGGCTCAAAAAATAATGGCAAAATGCGATAAAAAGAAAGTTCCATTGCATCTTCCCTTAGATATAGTTGTAGCTGATGAATTTAAAAATGATGCAAAAACTCAAGTTATAAATACTGACGAGAATATTCCGGATAATTTCGAAGGAATGGATATTGGGCCTAAAACTATAAAAGAGTTTTCAAATCTTTTAAAAGATGGAAAAACTATTTTATGGAATGGCCCGCTTGGTGTTTTTGAATTTTCTAATTTTGCGAAAGGTACAAATGAAATAGCAAAAGTAGTATCTAAAATTAATTGTATAAGTATTGTAGGTGGTGGAGATTCAATAGCAGCTATTAATAAACTAGGCCTCTCTGATAAATTTTCTCATTTATCTACAGGCGGTGGAGCATCTTTAGAATATATTGAACTTGGCTCACTGCCTGGTATTGAAGCTTTAAGTAATAAAAAATAATTCTATACATTTTCCTCCGCTTTCTATAATAGAAAGTGAAATCCAATGTGTCTTTTTCTTAAATAAAAATACTCTTACGTAAAAAGGCAAAAATGCTTTTTCGCGTAAATAGTTAAACATTTATAATCAACCACTTAACCTATTTTAAGTGCGATTTTAACATCAGTAATCTTTAAATTTTCACCAATAAAAAACAAGTCAAATTATTGTTTTTTAGATTCAATTTTTTAATAGACTTGTAAAGAAATTATCAGTTGAAAACTTTTAATTTAAATTAATTTATATACACAAAAAAGAGAGATTTTTTTTTCATTTTTCTTACTTTGCAAAATATCTTAAATTAGTTACAATAAGCTCATCAAAGATTTCAAAAGGCGATCAGTGTCTCAAATAAATCAGATCTTGCTTTTAGCAAGAGTTGAAAAAAATCTTTTACAATTACTCCTTTATAGTTTTGCGTGCAAAAAAATAATTGGTAAAAATTAATGTCTACCACTTTTAAATTCGGTAAAGTCCGCACTTTTTTATGGCCTATTCATTCAAGTGAGCTGAAAAAATTCATACCAATGGTTTTAATATTTTTCTTGATAGCTTTTAACTACAATGTTTTAAGAGCTGTTAAAGATACATTAGTAATTACAGCGCCATCTTCTGGCGCTGAAGCTATTCCATTTATTAAGGTTTGGGCTATTTTGCCCATGGCTTTTTTGATGACCTATATCTTTACAAAACTTTCAAATAAATATTCTACTGAAAAAGTTTTTTACTACATGATGGGAATCTTTTTAGGGTTTTTCTCTTTATTTACCTTCATATTGTATCCATTAAGAGATCTTATACACCCATATAACTTGGCAGATCAGATGCAAGGCGCTCTCCCACAAGGATTTAACGGTTTTATTGCCATGATCAGGCATTGGACTTTAACCTCATTTTATGTCATGGCAGAGCTTTGGGGAACAGCTATTTTGACCGTATGCTTTTGGGGATTTGCAAATGAAGTAACTACAGTGCACGAAGCTAAAAGGTTTTATTCCCTGTTTGGAGTTGGGGCTAATATAGCAGGGATTCTCTCTGGAGAAGTTGCTGTTCTACTCTCTAGTAAAAGATTTTTTAGTTTCGTTCCATATGGCAAGGATGCGTGGGAACAATCCGTTTTATTCATGAATTTAACTGTTTTAATTACCGGCATTTTAATCATTGCCCTTTTTAGATATATAAATAAAAAGGCAATAAATGTAGATGAACCGACAATTTCACAGGTAAAAAAACCAAGAGAAAAAATCTCTCTCAAAAAAAGTTTTTCTTATTTAGCTAGATCCAAATATTTACTTTTCATAGCTTTGATAGTTTTATCATATAATTTGACAACACATATAGTAGAAGTTGTTTGGAAAAACCAAGTAAAATCTCTGTGTCCCAATCCCCAAGATTTCAATGCGTATATGGGACATGTTATGATCTATACCGGCTTAGTAGCTACCCCTGTTGCCCTGTTTTTATCAGGGAATTTTTTAAGAAAATTTAGTTGGGCTTTTAGCGCGCTTATTACTCCTTTAGTCGTTTTGATTACAGGAGCCTGTTTCTTTACATTCTTCTTATACAGGGACACTCCTTCAGCTCTAAGATTAGCAAGCTTTTTTGGCTCTACGCCTCTTGTTTTAAGCGTCTTTTTCGGAACAATGCAAAACACACTGAGCCGAGCATCTAAATATACACTTTTCGATGCAACAAAGGAGATTGCTTTTATACCACTCGACAAAAGCTCTAGAAGGAAGGGTAAAGCTGCAATAGATGGAGTTGGATCAAGACTTGGAAAATCCTCGGGATCTATTATAACTCAAGGGTTTATAATTATATTTGCTACCTTAAGCGCCTCTGCCCCATATATAGCTTTTCTATTTTTAATTATATTGGGTGTATGGCTAATATCTGTTGTAGCCTTAGGTAAAAGATTTAACTCATTAATGTCACATAAAGAAAAAATTACACTGCAAGAAGTACCAATGCAAACGACAGACAAATTAAGCGAAAAAGAGTTAAAAAAATACTTTCCTTTTGCTGAAGCTAATAAAAAAGATAAAGTAAAAAAATAATTAACAACCAACGACTTAGTTACTTTGTTTTAATTATGTTATAATTATTTTTAACTTTTCCCTTTAAATATAATTAAATTTATATTAATTATTGAATTAGAACTCCAAAACAGTTGTATTATGTCACAGATTATAGATTTTATTTTTGCAAATGCCCAAAATGCTCATTGGATCATCTTTGGTTCTCTTATCTTAGCCGGATTCAATCTTCCTATACCTGAAGATTTTTTGATTATAATAAGCGCAATTTTGGCAGCAAATGTTGTCCCTGAAAATGTTTTTCTACTATTTGGAGCTGTTTTTGCAGGGGCATATATATCTGATTGGATGGTTTATTGGATAGGCAGACTTTTTGGACTCAAACTATGGAAGATCAAATGGTTTAAAAAGACTGTTCCAAAAAGAAAACTAGCCAAAATAAAACTTTTTTATAAAAAATATGGGTTTTTTACTCTTTTAATTGGAAGGTTCATTCCGTTTGGAGTTAGAAACTGCCTTTTTTTAACAGCCGGCATGACAAAGATGAAATTTGCAAAATTTGCAATTAGCGATGGAATTGCATGTTTTGTTTCAAATAGCGTCCTTTTTTATATAGCATTTAGTCTTGGAAAAAACCACACAGCACTGTTTAACTATCTAAAAAAAATCAATCTGCTAATCTTTATTTTGTTTATTTTTACTATAATTAGTTTCATTTGGTACTATAAGAGAAAAAAGCGAAAACAAAAAACATGATAACTCTATCAAATGCTCTTTCCATTGTAAGGATTCCTTTAGCCCTACTGTTTTTTTGGCAAAATATCTATATTCGGATAATTGCTATAGTTTTAGCTATGTTTACAGATAGTATAGACGGCTACTTTGCAAGAAAATATAAATCAGCATCTAAATTTGGAGCTTATTTAGATCCTGCGATGGATAAATTTTTTGTCTACTTTGTTTTGGCTATTTTACTATTAGAGAATCAAATTCTACTTTGGCAATCCCTTGCTATGATCTCAAGAGATTTTGCACTAATTATTTTTGGTCTATATCTAGGTATCACAAAAAAATGGTCTTCTTATGAGGTTAAAGCGGTTCGTTGGGGCAAGATTACAACCGCCATGCAATTTTGCGTATTGATAGGAGTAACGCTTAACTTCTCATTTTCTTTTTATGTTTATTCATTATTTATCGTTTTGGGAATTTTAGCCTTTATTGAGCTAATAGTGGGTGATTTTTCTAAGAGAGCTGCTTAAATCCTGAATAGGAGTAATCGCTGTAATATGTTTTTTTTCATTTGATATAGAAAACTGATCTATGATACAGTTAACCTTATAAAAAAAGAAAACTTCTTAAAATTATCTTTTATCCATAAAAAATTTTCAAAAAAACTAATGAAAATCAAAAGATCAAAAAATTGATACTACAATTAAGATAACAATAGCTATAATGAGAGATATAAAATCAATCAGAGGAAATCTTCATGAAAGTAGCTAAAGAATCTATATTTATTTCAGCTATAAGAGCTTTTTTTAACACACTACTTGGAACCTTTGGAGTTTTTGTAGCTTTAATTCCAAGTATTATCCTTTTCGCAATTTTATCTACGCCAGATCAAAAACAGGGCATGAAAAATAAATTAGAGATTCTACCAGATTTAAACGGAAATACAAAAATGTTATCACTTAATACTCCGGCTATTTTGCAATTAGAAGTTCATGGAGTTATAGGAACAGCTCATTTAACGTCAAAAGATGTTAATTTTCAGTTAATTGAATCTAGAAAAGGAATTCTTAAAAACAATAGAGTTAAAGCGGTTTTATTACATATTAACTCACCTGGAGGAGCTGCAACAGATTCTGATGATATTTTCAGAAATATCCTAGCTTACAAAGAAAAATTTGACGTTCCGGTATATGCATTTGTTGATGGAATGTGCGCATCTGGTGGATTTTTTATAGCATGCGCAGCTGATCAAATCTATACGTCACCTTTTTCAATGATAGGATCTGTAGGATCTTTAATGGGACCATTTTTTAATTTCTATGGAGCTATGGAAAAATATGGAGTTAAATCTTTAACAGTGACTGCCGGAAAAGACAAAGATATGATGAATCCATTCAGAGAGTGGAAACAAAATGAAGACGCATCAATATTAAAGGTAAATGATTACATATACCAAAAATTTGTAAACATAGTAGCAACTGCTAGAAATATCGATAGAGATAAAATAATAAATGAGTATGGAGCTCATGTATTTGATTCAGATGAAGCGAAAGATATTGGATATATCGATGTAGCGAATAGTTCATATGAAGTAGCGCTACAAGCTCTTTTAGAAAAAGCAAATATTGATGAGGATAAAAATTATCAAGTGGTTAGTTTATATCCTAAAAAACTTTGGTATCAACCATTTTTAACTCAAACAAAATCAATTTTTAAATCTTTTTTAAAAGAGATGTTTTTCTCTTCTAAATATATAAATGCTGAGTAATATGGACAAAGTTTTTATAATCGATTCTGTAAACTATCTTTTTCGATCATATTATGCAATAGGGCCAATGACCAATAAAGCAGGGGTGTCTACCTCTGCTTTATATGGATTCATACGTTCTGTAAAAAAATTGATTAATGATTTTTCACCAAAATATTTAATTTGCGTATTTGACGGCCCAGATAGCAGAGCTTCAAGACAAAGCCTTTACTCAGATTATAAGATGCATAGAAAAAAAGCTCCGGATGATCTTTATCCCCAGTTTGAAATGGCATTTAATTATTGCTATTTAGCTGGAATTCCTACTTTGAGAATGGAAGGTGTTGAAGCAGACGATACAATGGCAACGATAGCTACTTGGGCAAAGAAAAAAGATTTTGAAACATATATTTGTACAAGTGATAAAGATCTAATGCAGATGGTTGATGATAAAACTTTTGTGTTAAATGCTCATAAAAATAATGAACTATTCGATGAAAAAAGAGTCGAAGAGTTTTTTGGAATAGAACCAAAACAGCTGCTAGACTATTTAGCCATAGTTGGAGATAAATCAGATAACATTCCTGGAATTGAAGGATTTGGCCCTAAAACAGCAACTACCTTATTAAAAGAGTTCAATACATTAGATAGTATTTTTGATAATTTAGAAAAAATATCCTCTGAGAAAAAAAGAGATATTTTGACCCAAGAAAAAGAAAAGGCATATCTTAGTAAAAAACTAGCGACTCTAGATTTAAATCTCGATATTCCAAAAGATATAGATTTTTATCTATTACAAGATCCTCAAAAAAAGAAACTAGAAGAGTTTTATAAGGAGATGAGCTTTTTAACTCTTTTAAAAGATGTTACAGATCAAAAAAAACCTGAAGATGAAAATCTAAACTATCAACTAATAAACAATGAAAAAGAGTTAAATGATCTTATTAAAACTTTGGAAAATGAAAAAGAGATAGTAGTTGATACTGAAACAACTGAATTACACTTCTTATTAGCAGAATTAGTAGGAGTTGGTTTTTGCATAAAAAAAACTCAGGCTTTTTATATTCCTTTAAATGGGAAAATTGATAGAAATACAGTTTTAGCAAAATTAAAGAGCCTTATAGAAAACGAAAATATTTCATTTATTGGTCACAACTTAAAATATGACTATCATATTTTTTTAAATAGCTCTATTGAGATAAAAAACATCGCCTTTGACACACTTTTAGCATCATATTTAATAAATCCACAAAATAGACGCCATAGCTTAGATGCTCTAACTTTAGAGAAATTTAATATTGCTAAAACACCGATAAAAGATTTAATAGGCACTGGCAAGAAACAGATTTCTATGAAAGATGTAGATCTTGATAAAATTTCTAATTATTGTTCTGGAGATGTTGATTATACCTTTCGGCTAAAAGATCTTTTTGAAAAGGAGATACTTGATAATAATTTAGAAAAAGTTTTATATGATATTGAAATCCCCCTACTCAAAATTCTTGCAAAAATGGAAAGAAAAGGAATTTTTGTAGATAAAGATATGTTATCTATTATGTCTGAAGAGATTCAAAAAAAACTTAAACTCCTCGAAGGGGAGATTTTTTCAGAAGCCGGAAAACACTTTAACATTAATTCTCCTAAACAGCTTAGCGAAGTTTTATATGTTGATTTAGCAATGACGCCTCCTAAAAAAAAGGGGTCTACTTTTTCAACATCCGCAGATATTTTAGAAAAATTAAAAGGCAAATCCCCTATTATCGATCACGTCTTAAGCTTTAGAGAGTATCAAAAACTTTTATCTACATATGTAGATGCTATTCCAAAACAGATTAACCCTAAAACAAATAGAGTTCACTCTAGCTTTTCTCAATCTACAACAGCAACAGGACGGCTCGCTTCTAGAAACCCGAATTTACAAAATATTCCGATAAGATCTGAAGAGGGAAGAAAAATTAGAGAAGGATTTAGACCCGAAAAAGATGGCTGGTTTTATTTATCTTCTGATTACTCTCAAATAGAGCTCAAGTTTTTAGCTCATTTTAGTGAAGACCCAAACTTAATTAAGGCTTTTAATAATGGAGATGACATCCATGCTTTTACAGCATCTTTAGTATATTCTGTACCCATAGAAGACGTAACTAAACAAATGAGAAGCAATGCTAAAGCTGTAAACTTTGGAATTATCTATGGTCAGAGCGCTTTTGGACTATCTGAGCAGATTGGTATTACCATAAAAGAAGCAAAAGCTTTTATTGACACCTATTTTAAAAGGTATCCAAATATTTTAAAATATTTAGAGACCTGCAAAAAATTAGTACATGAAAAGAAAATTGCATATACAATAACAGGAAGACAAAGACCTATAATAGAGATCGATAATAAAAATCCATTTATTAGAGCGGCAGCTGAAAGGCTCTCTATTAACACTCCCCTTCAAGGATCTGCTGCTGATTTAATAAAAATTGCAATGATTGAGATAGATAAAGAAATCACTAAAAGAAAATTAAAAGGATATATGATCCTTCAAATTCATGATGAACTCTTATTTGAAATACCAGAAGATGAGATAGAAGTTTTTAAAAGTTTTGTCAAAGATAAGATGGAAAACGTTTTTGATCTAAAAGTTCCTCTAAGAGTTGATATTGAAATTGGTAAAAATTTAGCTGAGTGTTGATGTTAAAAAAAATTGCAATCACAGGAAATCTTGCCACTGGCAAATCTGAAGCTTTAAAAAGTTTTAAAAAGCTTGGATCTTATACAATAGATGCAGATGAAATTGCGCATGAATTAATAGAGACTGATTTTGATATAAAAAAACATGTTTTAGATCTTTTAGGCAAAGAAATATTAGAAAACGGAAAAATAGATAGAAAAAAAGCAGCAAAAATAGTCTTTTCAGATGAAAGTAAACTAAAAAAGCTCGAAAAGTTAATTCATCCAAAAGTTTTAATTGAAATTGAAAAAGAGTATAATAGAGTTAAAAACAAAAACTTTGATTTTTTTGTCGTAGAAATTCCTCTTCTTTTTGAAATACGTTATCAAAGCTTTTTTGATATAGTGATAACCATAACTGCAAAAGATATTATTGCAAAAAAAAGATATAAAGATAAAGATTATACACTTCGAAAACAAAGACAACTCTCTGAGGTAGAAACAAAAAAAATATCAGATTTTGTAATCGAAAACAATCAAAGTTTATCTGATTTAGAAGAAAATATAAAAAAACTTTCAATAACCTTCAAAAAATTTTAATAGGAGAAATCTTTCATGAATGAAGAAAAAGCTGATCAAACTAACTCTGGGACGCAAAATGCCATAAAAAAAGTAACAAAAGTATCAGAACTTCAGAGAATGCATGTAGATCAATTGCAAGAGTATGGCAGATCTATTGGTCTTCAAAATTTAGGATCTTTAACAAAATCCCAAGTAGTTTTTGAAATTGTAAAAGCAATTTCTACAAAACCTGAAGAGGTCTTATATGCAGAAGGTGTTTTAGAAGTCTTGCCAGATGGGTTTGGTTTTTTAAGATCTCCTAATTATAACTACCTGCCTTCAGCCGAAGATATTTATGTCTCTCCTGCACAAATCAGAAGATTTGGATTAAAAAAAGGAGACATATTGTATGGAACAATAAGAGCTCCAAAAGAAAAAGAAAAATACTTTGCTCTATTAAAAGTTGACTTGATCAATGAAAAAACTCCGGAAATTTTAAAAGAGAGAGTTTTATTTGAAAATTTAACACCGCTTTATCCTGATAAAAGACTAATTATGGAAACTACAAAAGAAAAACTATCGACAAGAGTATTGGATCTCGCTGCGCCTATTGGAAAAGGCCAAAGAGCAATGATCGTCTCTCCTCCAAAAGCTGGAAAAACAGTTCTACTTCAAAACATAGCGAACTCAATAGAACAAAATAATCCTGATATCTTTTTGATGGTTCTTTTAATTGATGAAAGACCTGAGGAAGTAACTGACATGATCAGAATCGTTAAAGGAGAGGTTATTTCTTCTACCTTTGATGAGCCACCAGAGAGACACGTTCAAATAGCTGACATGGTAATCGAAAAAGCGAAAAGACTAACAGAGAGTGGAAAAGATGTGGTTATTTTATTAGATTCTTTAACAAGGCTTGCAAGAGCATACAATACCGTACAACCACATAGCGGTAAAATCCTAACAGGTGGTATCGATGCTAATGCGCTACATAAACCAAAAAGATTTTTTGGAGCAGCAAGAAATATAGAGCAAGGCGGATCACTCACTATTATAGCTACTGCTTTAGTGGATACCGGTTCTAGAATGGATGAAGTAATTTTCGAAGAGTTCAAAGGAACTGGAAATATGGAGCTTGTCTTGGATAGAAGACTCGCTGAAAGACGTATATTTCCTGCTATCGATATCATTAAAAGTGGAACAAGAAAAGAAGAGCTTTTATATCATCCGGATGAGTTAGAAAAAATGTATCTACTCAGACAAGGACTTGCTGATCTTACTCCAGTTGATGCTATGAACTTGCTATTATCTAGATTAAAAAAGACAAATAATAACACTGAATTTCTTTTATCTATGAAAGAATAAATTTAAAAGTTAACATGAAATTTAGGAGAGCTTAAATTTATGGTTTAAAGCATGCGACTGCTTTCTATTGTTACGTCTTTTATATTTATAATTTTTATTGGATCCTGGATTTGGTTTAATTATCCGGAAGCTAGAGTTTATATCTATGATTTCATTTCTAGAAAAAA
>JAAKFW010000050.1 GCA_011064905.1 Candidatus Anoxychlamydiales bacterium
AAGTAAAAATTTTCTAATATATAAAGCTTTTAAAGAGTTTGAAATTTTAGAGAACTCTTCTTCTATAAAAGAAATTTTATCGATAAAGAAACAAAATTAATTTAGAAACCCTCTTTTCTTCTTTAGATTACATTTTGGATCATCTAGATTTCCTCTAATTGAGATCACAAAAGATTCTGTAAATTTAAATAAGACATATTGTTTCATAGCAATATTAATATAGATATTCCCATTGAAATCAACATATGGTTTTGCACCTTTATCAAGTAAGAAAAACTTAGATCTTTCAGCTTCTGAAAAAGAGTCAATAAGTTTAGATAAATTAAATTTTCCATTTTTAACAAAAAAATCTACTTTTCCTTTAACTGGAGTTAAAAGCTCTTGATCAATACCTACTATTCTGCTCAAAACATCTGCAGGAAAATCAAAAATGCTTTGTCCTCTTTTAAAGGAATTTATAAAATGCATAGATCCATTTCCGGTAAATGAATTAATATTACCTAAATCCCCTTTAAAATCTTTTAAAACGAGATCTCTAATCAAAAAAGGAGTTATCTCATCTATGGGTTTATTTATCTCTTTCATTAAAGATGGCCTTAAATCTTTAACTTTTAAAGAAGGCATATTAAGCTGCCATTTATTTTTATTTTTTTCAAAGCTCATATCATTTATCGTAACAATTCCAGCGCCATCAGATATCTTAAAATCAGTAAATTTTACAGATTTTTCATCGATATGAAGCTTTGAAAACATCGTTTTAAATTGAAAAGAGAAAAGCTCAAAATCTTTACCTGAAAAAAGACCATCAAAATTTATAAAATTAGATTTTGAAAAATCAAATCCTAATTTACCTCCTATTTCATAGCCGGTTCCAATTTGATATTGATCAAACGAGCTTTCAATATTTTTGGGAAGAATTTTTTTGAGTTTTGATCCATTAAATTTTAAACTTCCAAAAAGTTTATTTGAATTAACCTTCTCTAAATCTTCTTGAAATAAGAAATCTACTCCACAAAAATATCCTGTAATTTCTTTAACTAAAAAGTTCTTATTCTCATCGATTAGCCAACTTATATTTAATGGGTTTGAAGATCTAGTAGCTTTTTCTAATAATGTAGTTTTAACATAAACTTTATCGCCAGTGATAAAATCATTTTTAATAGTGTAGTATGAGTTTTTATAAAAATAATTGAAGTTCAGGGAGCATTTATTTTCTTTAAGACTTAAAAAGATATCTTTTAGCTCATGAAAGCTGTTATTTAGAGAAAAGTTAGCATTTTTTGCATACATCTCAACATTTGATAAATCTGATGAAAATTTAATATCGCAAGTCAAATCAATGTCATCTGTTAATTTAAAAACTTCCAAAACTGTTTTAAGTTTTTTTGATTTTTCAAATGAGCTTTTCAGAGATTGAGGAATATAAATATTGGTATCTTTAAGAAGATAGTTTTGATTATTTAAATCAAAACTTGCTTTCCCTATTTTACATGTAAGATATGATAGATCTATATCCTTTGAATAAAAACTAAAATCCATGCCATGAATCGCAAATCCTGCATTAGAAGCAAAATGAACGTTTAGAGGACCACTGTTGTATAGCCTGATTTTCTCAACGGTTAAGTTACTTGGCTGAAAATCTAAATTCATAGAAAAATTAAATTTTTCATCCTTTTTCGGGAGTTTTAAAGAAAGAAGTCCTGTCCCTTTTAGATGCCCTTCGATTAAAGCTTTAGGAAGTGAAAAAAAGTTAGAAATTAAAGGTCTTATTTTTTTTAGATCCAACTTTATATCTGAAATATCAAAAGATAGCGCACCCAAATTTTGATCATAGATTCCATTCATTTTCAGAAAAAGTTCATCTTTTTTCTTTAAAGACCAATCTTTGATATTTATCTTTTCAGATGAAGTGTCTACAAAAATTGAAGATTCAATATCATCAAAAATAAGTTTTTGAATCTCCAAATTAGATTTTGCTTTTTTTCCTTTTAAAGAGAAATTTTCAAATTTTTTATTAAGCAATTTAAAATTCTTAGATTCCATATCAAAGAGGAGCTCTTTATTTTCATCTAAATTTAAAGTAGCAAGAATATCGCCTGAGTGTTTTGATTGAATAAGAGATAAAATATTTATATTATCTCTTCCCAAAACTCCAAAATCCAATAAAAATTGAAAGCTTGATATAAAAGCAAAAGAGCTGAGATTTGAGATGAGCTTAAATTTATCAATATTGAAACTTTCATCTATGGAAAAATCTAAAACCTTGAATTTTTCTCCAAATAATTGAGAAAAATCTTTATCTAGAGCAAGATGGGATAAACCATCTTTTTTAACAAATTTTCCTTTTAATCTTAAAAGATCAAAAATATCCTTTTCTAATCTAAGATCAAAATCAATTTCATCTTTTATCTTTTTGAAAGTTGGAAATGATACAAGATAAGTTTTGTCTCCTACGTTTAAATCACCTAAAAGTTTTGAAAATGACAAGTTATCATCTGAGTTATATGTTGCTTTAGCTTTTATATTTTTTAAAGTAGCTTTTTCATTTATTTTGTAAGAGCCGTTATTGAAATTAAAATCAAAAGAGTAAAAAGTTTTAGTATCTTCTTCAAAAATAGATGTTATTTTACTTTTTCCTTTGATCTCCCCTAGTAAATTTATCTCATTTGAATAATCAAAATGTTTTAATAAATTCTGAAAAGATTCGATATTAGATAAAAAACTCGTCTCAATATTTAAAAGAGGATACTTTTTTGAAAAATCAAAAGTAACTGAGCCATCTAGATCAACACTTTCTGATATTGTTTTTAAATCCGCTTTTAAAACATTATCGCTAACTTGCAAAGTTGCATCTTTTAGATCAAAAATAACATCAAATTTTGGTAGTGAACATATACCTTGAAAAGATGGAATATAACAATTTAAAATTTTGTTATTTAGAGTTCCGCTTATAAAATTATCATTTTCAAAAACAAAATCATTTAAATCCCCCACTTTATCGATGTTTAAATTTATATAAGGGCTAACATAGCTTAAATTTTCACCTTTTAACTGAAAGCTTAGTTTTTCATTTGAATAAAAAGCTGCAATGTTAGCTTTGCCGTCAATTAATAGATCTGAGCCTAGAATTTTTGGCCATTTGTTTAGATTAATTTTTTCAGCTCTAAACCAACCCTTTTTTAGATTATTTTTTAAATCTAAAAAGCTAAAAACTAATAGTTTTTCTAAATCAAATCCAAAAACAGCTGCTTCACCATCTGATACTTGTAAATTTCCGCTAAAATGAAATTCTTTATCTTTTCTTTTGCAAGCAATCTCAGAAAAGAAAGTCTCATCAAAATCATTTAGAGTTCCTTTTGATAAAATCTTTGCAGAAAATTCTTTAATCGGACCTTTTATATCTACCTTAGCTTTAATTTTTTCAATTAAACAAGAACCGCTAGTAGACTCAAAAGCTCCATCTAAAGCAAATATTTTAGCGTTAAAATTTTTTATCTTTTTTTGATTTATATTGAAGTTGGAATTTAAAATTCTAATATCTGCAAAAAAATTATCCAAAAAATTATTATCACTTAAATCAAAAGAGCTTTTTCCCTCTATGCTCGATACAAAACCATTTATATTACTCTTTTGAAAATCTAAATCCTTAACAGATAAATCTGTTACAAAAACTTTATTAAAACCTTTTTCATTAAATCTACTATCAATGCAAAATGAGAGATTGCCATCTACATATTTAAAATCACTAATTTTATCAAATGATTTATATAATAAATCCTGAAAGGCTTCAAAAACGTGAGATTTAATGTTATTGAAAGATAGATGTAAATTATAATAATCTTCTACCTCTTTGGCAGCGAGAGATATTTTTGTTTTATTATCATCAATTAAACATTCTAAATCTAACCAATTAGAAAACGCGCTTGCTGTATATGCTTTTGCATTTATCTGAAAATCAAATTTTTTTTCATTTTCGATTTTACCTAAAACATTTAATTTAGAGCCTAAATTAGGATTATAAGAGAAAAACCCGTTTATTTTAGAAAAAACAGATGTCCTAGGTGTTAAAACCGTTAAATCCTCAAAATTTAATCTTAGCTTACTCTCTTTTAAAAAATCATATTTCAAACTATCTAGCAAAGTGATTTTATTTGAGCTAAATGAATCTGGATAACTTCCTTCAATTTTAAAACTTTTACAGTCAAAACTCAAATGAGTCTTTGGAGAAACAAAGCTTAAATTTATAAAATCTAAATTTGTAAAAAAGCTTGCTACTTTTGAGTTTTCAACACCTACAACTAATATTCCCTTCACGAAACCTTTTAGATCTTGAAAAGGTTTTAAATTGAAAAAATTTATAATCTCACCAATATTTGAGATATTAACTTCATCTAAATGAGTAGAAAACATAATTTTATTATCTACTCTATTGATATCTACACTAATTTTTTTAGAGCAATTCTCCTCTAAAAATAGATTTAATTTTGAAGTCGCTGCTCTCTCATATGAAAAATCAAAACATATTTTTTTTACTATTTCATCATCTGCAAAACTAATATTTCCTTTATCAATTTTTACAAAACAAGATAAAAATCTAGATTTTTTTTTCGATAAATTAATATCCCATTTTTCATTTTTAAATATAGTAATATCAGGATTTATTATAGAAATATCTGCTACAACACATGGTCTAAATAGCTTAAATTTAAAATCGATATCAATCTTCTCGATTTTAACTTCATATTTTTTATCAGATTTTACATTTACCTTATTTAGAATTATCCTCTTACTTCTTATCTCAATATTTTTAAAAGTGAGATTAGATCCCTTTATAATACTTTTTGAAAAGCTATTTAAAAAAGTAGCTACTCCATAGGATACTATAGGCTTAAAAAACAAAACAAATAGACAAGATAGAGTTATAAGTATAGCGGTAAATAATACTTTCTTAACTCTTTTCACTGTCCAAATATCTTTTTGATTATCTATCTTTGATTATACATAACTTTAGCTAAAAAAAAATCTTATTAATCACTTGAGACTTTTTTTTCATACTCATCTAAATCCATAAGATTATTTTCTTCTTTTGGATCAGTTATTTTTACTTTGAAAAGCCAGCCCTTTTCTTCTGCAGATGTATTTAGATCTTTCAAATCTTTTTCTAACTTATCATTGATCTCTATGATTTTGCCACTCATTGGAGAATGGATATCAACAGCTGCTTTATTTGATTCTAAAACGCAAATAGCTTCATTTGCTTTAACATCTGAATTCACTTCAGGAAGTTTTATATTTACAATTTCTCCAAGATGCATACGCCCAAAGTTAGTAACTCCAGTTGTTGCAATATCTGATACTATCTCTACCCATTCGTGAGCAGTTGAAAATTTCATAAAAAACTCCTATATATATGCCATGATACAAATAAAATACTCAAAAGTTGAATCTTTTTACCTAACTTTTGCCTTGAATTCACAATTCACTGCCATCTCTTCAGTTTGTTTTCCAAATCTTGCTGAATATCCTTTAAGAATCATTGCTACAATCAGATCTCCATTAGGAAGATCCTCTCCTAGAGAGTCTTCTACAGTATGTTTTAATCCATATGAACCTATTTTATATTGAGATATTGGAACGACAATAGCATCTAAAGAAGCAAAAGCTCTTTGAATTCTCGGCACATTAAATAATTTATGTTCGCGCTTTTCTTCATCATATTTTTCTACTGTCAACAAACTACCCCGGCCAGTGTGGTTTCCATAACCAGAAAGTTTTACCCCCTTATTTTCACAAGCAAGTATTACTTTATCTTCAATAACTTGCTTTGCATCGGCCTTTGAAAGTTCATGAAAATTATAAATTTGATCTACAGAAATAGTAACTCCTTTTGAACCTATTGCAGTCATAAAAACCTCCTATGTCAACAGATTAAAAAAACTATGCAATTATTATTTATTTTTGAGAAAAAAGTAAAGCAGAACCTATTTATTTTTTTAAATTCATTTTTGCCCATAGATGAGGGCTTTTTTCTATTTGATGCTCATTTGAGCTAACGCAAAAATTTTGAGCAGGCATTTGATATCTATTTATCTTGTATGTGAAAGATAAATAGTTAATATCTACAAGATTATATCCAGTTAAACAAAAGCTAGGAATATGGATATCTAACATATATGCTTTAGGCTTTATGATAGAATCTACTTTCAAATCTTTAGGATCTGATAGAGTATGCATATCATCTTGTCTAAAACGAGTTACTTCTCTAGCTTTGTGGCCTTTTATATCTTCTGGAAAAAAAACGAAATGGTGACAAAACTTAGTGATATAGCCTTTAGTTTTTAAAGATCTAGTATCTATAAAAACCTCTATTGAATCTGCTCTTTGAAATTCCGGAAAAAAAGATTTTGTAAAAGGGACTTTTATATCGAAAATAAAATAAAGACCTTTTTCATCGAAGGCCATATATACTTTAGTGAACTCTTCTTCCTGTAAAAGAGAAGAAAAAGATTTTAAGAGATGTTTTTTAGAAAAAAACTTCGCTTTAGATCTATATTTTTCCACATCAACAAAAATATCGAAAAAGTTTAAAACTTTTAGATTTGGAAAATTCTCAAGTTCTTTCATCTTTTTCTCGAACAGGAAATACTATACATTTTTTTTCTTCAAAGATTTTTAATAACTTTTTCGTAAGTAAAAGAGCTGTTTCAGAAGACATAGCATTTTTTGCGATATCAATTTTATCAATAGAATCATCTTGATGCTTTATACCATCTAAATAGAAAAACTCAATATTTCCAGTATCTAAAAGATTGAGAGATGAGTAGTTTTTCTCGTCCATTGAAAAAACACCTTTTTCTATCCAATTAGGATTTTTAGATCTTGAAATTTTTTGATTCTTTAAACTTAAGTTAAACTGAGATCTTTTGTTGCTATCTAAATATTTCTCATCTTGTAAGATACTTTGCTTAACGTTTTCAACATATGAATATAGGCGGTATTTTGCTAAGTTATCCAAAGAATTATTTTTTGTTAAATTTAGAGTTTCTATCTTATTTATCACATCTGAAAAAACTATATTAGCTATTTGAGATCTAACATTCTCGAATTCTTTAAAACCACCATCTTCTGTAGTAAACTCTTCATAAAGCTCTTCTCTTAGAGTAAAATATTTCTCTTTGAGAAAATTGTTTAAAATTTGATCGATAACTTTTGAAGTTTTAGCTTTTTCAAAAGATTGAAGCTCTTTTATTTCAGACCTTTTAACGACTTCAAAGCTAAAATAGTTTTTACTATCTTGCGAATAATTTTCAATTTTATCTTGAGCATCAAAAAGTATTCTTAATTCATTTGCATCTTTGATGGCGATTGGTAGTTTTGGATCTTTTAAGCTAATGTAAAAGTCTTGCTTTTTAGCATCTATTTCTTTGAGACTCTCTTCAATTAGATTTGGGCTCTCTTTTACCATCTCATTTCTTGAAAAGGCATCTATTTCGTATTTTTGAGAAAATTCTAGAGTGTCTATAGCTTTTAGTTTTTCTTGTTTATCTTTAGCTGCTTGAATAAATTTAAACTCAGCTCTAAGTTTATTCCAATTTTTATCTTCTAGCTGCCAAAAATACATATCTTTAACTTTAATTTTAATAGCAACTTTGTCTAGGGTTGTATGTTTGAACATAACAACGTATTTTTTTTCAATAAGCTCAGGGTATTTTTTTTCTATCTCTAAAAGATCTTTGTTTTCACTTGGAACATCTAAAGGATTTGTTTTATTTGATGTTGCTAAAAGATACATCTCAAACTTTATTAAATCCTCAAAATCTTTTAGATGTAAAGCGTCGGGAAGAGAATATAAGTTTATTTCTGCTTTTGATCTAGTATATTTATCAAATTCCTGATAAGCCAGAGAATCTATTAGAGTATTGTTAGAAACATCACTAAAATACTTTTTATAAAGCAGAACTTTTTGCCAAGTTTTAGCAGCCTCTTTTTCATCCATTGAAAGATACTGTAGTACATTTTTGTAATAGGTATCTATTTGAGTTTTAGCCTTTTCATCTAATGAACCATTTAAGTTAGTCATTAAATCGTTTTTTACTTCTTCAAGAGTTACTACATATCCTTTTTTTTCAGCGACAATAGATGCATTAATAATAAACTCTGATACTAAATCTATAAAATCTATACCAAACCAATCCATTGCATTTTCAAAACCAAAAAATGCAATTGAGTCTTGATAAAGCCTTGGATCTTGCTGAGCCTTATTTTGCTGCTCTTGAAAAATCAATAACCTTCTAATTGTTTCAGATGGAAGTCTCATTTGCTCTACGTATAAATCAGATAGAAGATTTAAAAATTTTAAATTTAGATCTTTTTGAGCTTTAAGTTCATTTAAAATATCTAAAACTTTAGGAGAGTATCTCTCATAGATTGATTTAGCTGAAATTGATGGATCATATAGATGAACAAAAGGAGTATATTTTTGCACTTTATCCATTTTTTTTTCGAAAGATGGTTTTAGCTCATCAAAATATTTTTCAAAAAACACCTTGGATAACTCTGATTTAAAAAAGTCTTTCATAAAACCATTATTAAATAGATTGGGTCTTAAATGATTCCTTGAACTATAGCTAACATCTTGAGCATCCGTTGCTAAAAAAATGCTCATTTTTTGAATTTCAGATAACTTAATTTTAGAGCCATCTATCGCAATAGCTACATCTTTATCTTTTACTTTATTTACTTTTTCTAAAACTCCTTGAGTTCCAAAAAATGAAAAGGTGACAATAATTACAAAAGCAATAAAGATAAAAAATATTTTTTGATACTTTCTAAAAAATCTCAGC
>JAAKFW010000051.1 GCA_011064905.1 Candidatus Anoxychlamydiales bacterium
TATTCTCTTTTTTAGCTTTTTTTAAAAGTGTATCTAAAGGATTTTTTTTGATTTTTCTTTTAATTTTTCTGAGCATTACTTTTTCTTTAAAATATCTATACTTTTATCAAAAACTTCATCGACAGAAATTTTTAGCATGCATCTAAAATCGATTGGACATACTCTTTTGAAACAAGGAGCGCATTTAACTTTTTTATTAATAACTATAGATTTTTCACTATACGGGCCTGTTAAAATATCTGATGTAGACCCAAACAAAGCTATTTGATCAATATCAAAAGCAGCAGCTATATGCATAGGTCCTGAATCATTTGTTAAAAATAGATCTAATTGACAAATTAAAGCTGCAAGCTCTCTTATAGTTGTTTTTCCAGCTAAATTGATAACTCTATTTGACATATCTAAACATATATTTTCCATCTCTTCTCTAGCTGAAAAATCCCCTAGAAAAACTATAAAATTTTTCTCATCTAAGATTAGCTTTTTAGCGACCTCTTGAAACCTTTCAATTGGCCAACATTTTGCTTTTCCATATTTTGCAACTGGATTAATTCCAATTAATCTTTGATCATCTTTATATCCTCTTTGATATAAAAGCTCTTTAGCTCTTTCAATTTCTTTTTTATCTATATAAATTTTAGGTTTTGTTTGAGATATGCAAATATCTAAAGATTTGAGTAGTTTTTTATATTTTTCTACTTGGTGAGTCTTCTCTTTTGGATAAGCAATAGATTTCTTTAGCATAAAACTTCTAAAATCTTTCCTAAAACCAATAATATTTTTCACTTCACCTTGATAAAAAAGCCAAGCTGAAGAAAATGAATTAGTAAGAAGAACACCTAAATCGTATTTTCCCTCTATTAAATTTTCTATTATATTTTTATTCTCTTTTTTTCTTAAAAAAAGCTGCTTAACTTTTTTAAAACAAAAAAGTTCATTAATATTTTCATCTTTTTTTAGAAGATCACAAAGTGGCTTTTGAGCCATTGCTGTAATAGTTGCATCGGGGAATTTTTGTTTAAGATCATATAAGATTGGAGATGCCATAACAAGATCTCCCACCCAATTTGGCATCCTCACAATAATATTTTTATACTCGGTCTCTTTCATTTTTTTCCTTTTTAGAGATTATCACATATTTTAAGTTTTTTTAAAAATTAAAGCGTTTTTTTTAGATTTGTGCTATTAAAAATATATAAAGGATAAAAATATTTAAATGGAAAGAGACACACAAATTATTTTAGGAATAGATCCAGGGACTAAAGTAACCGGCTACGGTATTTTAAGAGTCCATAATAATCAATATCAAGCTTTAGATTTTGGATGCATTAAACCTCCATATAAATTAGAGCTTTCAAAAAGATATTATATCATCTTTGATTCAATAGAAAAATTAATTCAAAAGTATAAACCTACAGCCTTAGCAGTAGAGACGCAATTTGTACAAAAAAATATTCAAAGCGCAATAAAACTTGGTATGGCAAGAGGCTGCGCAATTATCGCTGCTGAAAAAAATTTAACACCGATCTTTGAATATGCCCCAAGATCTGCTAAACTAGCTGTTGTTGGAAAAGGATCAGCATCGAAAGAGCAAGTTTCAAAAATGCTAAAAATGCTACTTAATCTACAAATAGATAAAATACCGGAAGATGCAGCAGATGCGCTTTCATTAGCTGTTTGCCATGCAAATAAAATTAATTTTGCAAATAAAATAAGGATCTAAAAATATGTATGAATATATAAAAGGAAAACTAATTGAAGTGGACACTCAAAAAGCTATCATTGATGTAAATGGAGTAGGATATAAAATTTATATTCCATCCTCTATTTATCAAGATCTGATAAATAAAGATCAAATAACTCTACACACCTCATACATTGTAAAAGAAGATTCTCAAACTCTTTTTGGCTTTATAACAAAACTTCAAAGAGATGTCTTTGAGATGTTAACCACAGTATCTGGAATAGGCGCTAAAACTGCTGTTTTATTACTAGGACACTTAGAGATCGATAATTTACATATTGCTATTCAAAATGCAGATATTAGACTTATTAGCAAAGTTCCCGGCATTGGAAAGAAAACAGCTGAAAGACTTATTTTAGAACTCAGAGACAAATTCCAAAAATTAAATCAAAAGTATAGCGAAGATACTACCTTAGGTAAAAAACCCGCGATTGCATCAGATGCAATCGCAGCTTTAATGAATCTTGGATATAATCCATCTCAAGCTCAAAAGGCTGTAAAATCAGCGATTCAAGATTCAGATGAGGCTGATCTTAGCTCTTTAATTACAAAAGCGCTTAGATCAATTTAGCCTTTTAAGTACGCTGTTATCAATTTTGATGCCATAATTTTATTTATAGGGTCTTCTATTTCATCTCTAACTCTTTTTGCTTCATCTGCATTACCATTTTTTAGATAAGCATTTACAAAAAACACCTCTAAATCTTCCATATCCCAATCATCTCCAAAACAATTAATAAGGTATTCAGCCTCCGGAATTCTATTTGAAGAGACAAAGATTTCTGCTATGTTAAAAAGAGACTCTTCATAATCACAAGGTATATTTTTTAGAGCTTCTTCAAAGTTATTTTGGTAGATATTTAAAATAAAATTAGCCCTTAGTTTAAAGTCTTCATCATCGGATGCTAAAACATACTTTTGAAAATCTGCTATTTTCTTTTCTCTAGCAAAGAAATCTACAATATATAACTTAGCGTCTGTTTTAATATAGCTTGAATCCATCATTTCTATTACTCTTTTAGCGTTTTGGACATCGCCTATTCTAGAATAATATTTTACAATCAATTTCAAATCGTAATCTCTATAAAATTCTTCTGGAACATTTAAATTTAACACTAATTCTTCAGCTTTTCTAAATTCATTATTTCTCAGAAGAGCGATAATTAATTGATCTGTGACTTCTGAAAATATAGATAGATCATCTTCATCATCTAAATCATAGTCCATCATTGAATATATTCTAGTGGCATCTAGGATTTGATTTTTTATAAGGAATTTCTCAAAAATACCTTCTAATGCCATATTTTTAATCCAAGTAGATTTCATGTTAAGAACAATACTTTCAGTTAACTCCGTATCATTTCTAGATATAGAATCATGCATTAAAAACATTTTTTCAAGGTCTTCAAAACACTCTACAAAATTAATATCTACATCGAAATATGGAAGGATGTAATCTAAAGCTAGATTCACATCACAATCTAAATCACTTATTACATCTAGATACATATCTTTAACATTATCAAAAATAATTTGTAGATGTTGATACATTTTATTACCAAAACTAGAACTCATAATTCTATTTTCAACTTCCATATCACTAAAAGCTATATCACAATCAAAAGGAGATCTTAAGATTTCAACTGGCATTTCAATTGGTAAAATTTTATTGTTTGAATTTTTCCAAGCCATTTTGAACTCTCTACTAGGAGGCTGTCCTTGACGGTGTAGTCTTGAAGATAATTTTTTATCCTTTAAATTTTTCTTTTTTGAAACACTTTGAAATTTAAAAAGATGATTTTTATTTTTCTTTGTATTTTTTATATCCCCATGGGCCAGGTTCATACAAAAAAACATAGCAATTAATACAAAAAAAACATTTCTTAATTTTAAAAACATAACTTACTCCTTTTTTTAAAAAGTAAGATAGGCTACTTCATCTGTTAGTTTTATTGCAAATTTTTTGAAAAGATAAAAAAAATATACAAACTTTTTTTTTCTAAAAGTTTTCTTGATATAGATCTTATGATTAGATATCTATATTCAGGCTTACAACAAGTCCATTGAACGTTAAGTCATTTCTACTAACTACTTTAAATGCACTTGGATCTGTATCCATAGATCTTCTAAGCTGATTCAATGACCACCATTGCTGAAATTCATAACCAACTTTTAATTTTGCCTTTACTGTTTTTTTATCAAACATCCTAGAGAACGTAAAACCCAATCCTATTTTAGCATTAGGTATAACTTTGTAAAAGCTTTCACTTAATTGATAATTATAAATTGTTAGAGTTTGAGCTATTTGAGAAATATCAAATTTTGAAAAAAGCAAAGCTGATAAAATATTTGCATAAAGTGTAAAATTTTTACCCATCACAAATTCAGCATCGTATCCAGTTTCAAGACCCACTCCCCAAAAATCATTTTTATTGTAAACATTATGTTTTCTATTAATGGTATAATATCTCAAATGATAATCTTGATCTACCCACGCAACTTGAATACCTACTTTTGGATTAGAAATATAATATCGGCTCACATGATATTGTTTTGAGATATTCATATCTAAAGTAGTGAAATCCCCAGATATTCTAGATGATGCTCCTGTTAAAGATCCCGTTTCCGGAGGTAAAAATAATCCTAAAAGACCATCGGTTCCTGGAGTTGCTATATCATCATCTTTAATTCTTATATATGTCCAGCTTGCACTTACAGAAAAGGGATGTTTATCAAAACCAAAACAAACTCTAAACCCGGGTTTAAACTCTAATTTTTCTTTTTGAGAAGTAATTCCATCAACATTAATCGCATATTCCAGTCCTTCTTCATAAAAAGCCATCCATAAAAAACTAGCTGATAGAGAAAAGTTTTTAGGACATTCTAAAGATGTATCTTTTGGGTACGCAAAAGCAAAAGGACCTAACTGATCTTTTTCACAACAAGCATCATTTGAGATGCCCGGATCTTTTTCAATTGAAAAAGCCTGAGAAAGAACAATAGATAAAACACTCACGATAAAAAAGAAAAATTTCATTAGAACCTCAGTTAATCATTTTATTTTAAACATATAAAAAATATAAATTAATATATATATATATATATATATTTTATTTTCAATTCTTGAAGATTTAGCCATTTGTTTGTTAAAAAAAACATTACCCGGCATATACGATTAACAATCAATAGCTTCCATTTATAATAGATTATAAAACTCAGTAAATAGTAAAATGATAGGATTTCAAAATTTTATAAAAAAATGATAAATCAAAAAGAGACCATAACAGCTATTTCAACTCCAATTGGTGAAGGCGCTATATCAATAGTACGTCTATCCGGAAAAAACTCAATTGCTATTATCAATAAAATATTTTCAAAAGATATATTAAAATTTAAAGATAAAACGGCTTATATTGGAAAAATTTTAGATAGCAAAAAAAACGTTGTAGACGAAGTTATTTTAACACTTTTTAAAACGCCTAATTCTTTTACAGGGGAAGATATTGTAGAGATAGCGTGTCACGGGGGTATATTAATCACTCAAAGAGTTTTTGAAGAAGTATTAAATGCAGGGGCGAGGCCATCTGGTCCTGGCGAATTTACTATGAGAGCTTTTTTAAACAAAAAAATTGATCTTTCGCAAGCAGAAGCTATTCAGGATTTAATCTCTGCAAAAAATAAATTCGCTTTAAAAGCGGCATCGAATCAGCTATGTGGACATTTATCTAAAGAGATTAAAAAATTTCAAAAACTTTTGATTGACATTGCAGCTATAATGGAGGTTTCATTAGATTTTCCGGAAGAAGGTATTGATGATGCAGAAACTAAGTCTTTAATCGATGATATGCTAAGTATTTTAAAATCTATGCAAGAATTATCTGATACATTTGAGGATGGAAAAATTATAAAAGCTGGGGTTAGCATCTGTATTGCAGGCTCTGTAAATGTTGGTAAATCATCACTTATGAACGCTATTTTAAAAAAAGATAGAGCAATAGTAACTAGCATATCTGGAACGACAAGAGATGTTTTAAAAGAAGATATTAAACTAAATGATATGTTCTATCAGCTTATAGATACAGCAGGTATTAGAAAAACCACATGCACCATTGAACAAGAAGGAATCAAAAGATCTCGAAGAGAACAAAAAAACTCTGACATCACGCTTTTAGTTTTAGATGCATCTAAAAAATTATCTGAAGATGATTTAACTTTTATTAAAATATTAAATAGAAAAAAAACAATAGCTATTTGGAATAAAATCGATATCTCAGATCCTCAAGAAAAAATAGATTTTGAAAATGTTGTAAAAATTTCTGCAAAAAATAGAATTGGATTAGAAAATTTATATAAAATGATTGAAAAAATCACTTTCAAATCTAAAATTTCTAATGATGAAATTTTTATTACAAACAAAAGACACAAATATGCTTTAGATGGAGCTATATCTTATTTAAAGAAAGCGCTTAAAGATTTAGGAAAGGGTATCTCTTTTGAATTCATTACAATCGATATTAAATCTTCTTTAAAAGAGCTTTCAAAAATACTTGGCTTTGATATAACAGAAGATATTTTATCCTCAATCTTTTCAAATTTTTGTATTGGAAAATGACAAAAAAAGAGAAAGCAAAAATCGTTCAAAAAATATTAGATGAGTATTTCTCAAACCCTAAAATCCCTTTAAAACACACAAATTTATATACTTTTTTGATAGCAGTTTTACTCTCAGCTCAAGCAACCGATAAAAAGGTAAATGAGACAACCCCAAAAATTTTTGAAAAAGCAGATACTCCTAAAAAAATGCTAAAATTTTCTCAAAAAGAGTTAGAGAAAATAATTAAACCAATTGGTCTTGCTTCTAAAAAATCAAAAGCAATTTTATCTCTTTCAAAAATTTTAATAGAAAAATTTGGATCTAAAGTTCCTGCCTCTTTTGATAAGCTACAGAGCCTTCCGGGAGTTGGCCACAAAACAGCTTCTGTAATAATGTCTCAAGGCTTTAATAAAGCAGCATTTCCAGTAGATACTCATATTCATAGATGTGCAAAAAGATGGAAATTATCAAATGGTAAAAATGTAAAAAAAACAGAAGAAGATTTGAAGAAAATTTTCCCAAAAAGATCTTGGAAAAAATTGCACCTTCAAATTATCTATTTTGCGAGAAAATATTGCCCTGCAAAAAAACATATCATTAGAAATTGTCCAATTTGCAGTAAAATTTAATGAAAAATAAGGAGTTTTTATAAGAATTTTGAGGAAATAAACAAAAAATCTCTTGATTTAGAGCAAAAAGATTGTTTTTATGCTAAATTTTGGTAAATTGTTCCGTTTTTTGTGTTGAAAGCTGGAATTTTCAGCCTATTTGGGATCTCTCATCCCTATGAAAAACAAATATTTGAAGGATTTAATACTACAATTCTCTTTAAGTTAAAGTAAATCGCTTGCATAAAAACGACAAATTGATTTTTGGCAACTCCTCGATAACGAACTCTTCTTTCTCTTTGAGAAAACACTCTTTCATATGGAGAGCGGATCCCACTATACCAACGATCTAGATCTCTATTCTTGGAGCGGGACTTATACAATATCCCATATCTAGATAACAAGCTCCCTGAGAGGGACAAGCCTGTTTGAATCCTGATGAATCAGTAACATTAGCAGGGTAATGGCAATCTTATTAATCAATCCTGTTTGCATATCAACACTGGTATGTTGTTTATAACCATACCAGTATTTATTTTTTCCCTTGCAACCAATCTTAGATTGTCTGTCTGCAGAAAACTTAGAAATAGTTTCGTTGTTAAGATTTTCTCAAAATAAATTACCCTCTCTTAATGGTTGAATTTTTTATAGGAAAAAAAGTTTTAAAACCTTTAGCTACTTGGATGATATTATTTGTACCGTTTGATCTATACCACACAACATATACATATCTACCGGTACTATCTGTAGCTATTTGAGGCTCTATAGCATCCTCTCCTGAAACAGATAGATTAGGAGCTATTCCGGTTGGCGTTGTAGTTGAATCAGACCAGGTTTGACCAAAATCAGATGAGATAGCTACTTGGATGATGGCATCATTTGCACCATCATATCTATACCACACAGCATATACATATCTACCGGAGCTATCTGTTGCTATTTGAGGATTTTCAGCATCCTGTCCTGAAACAGATAGATTAGGAGCTATTCCGGTTGGCGTTGTAGTTGGACCTGTCCAGGTTTGACCAAAATCAGATGAGATAGCTACTTGGATGATATAATTTACATCATCATCTCTATACCACACAGCATATACATATCTACCGGAGCTATCTGTAACTATTTGAGGGATATAAGCACTCTCTCCTGAAACAGATAGATTAGGAGCTGTTCCGGTTGGCGTTGTAGTTGGACCTGTCCAGGTTTGACCAAAATCAGATGAGATAGCTACTTGGATGATCTGATTTGTACCATCATATCTATACCACACAGCATATACATATCTACCGGAGCTATCTGTTGTTATTTGATGGTCACCAGCATTCTCTCCTGAAACAGATAGATTAGGAGTTGTTGTTCCGGTTGGCGTTGTAGTTGGATCAGACCAGGTTTGACCAAAATCAGATGAGATAACTACTTGGATGATATTATTTGTACCATTTGATCTATCCCACACAGCATATACATATCTACCGGAGCTATCTGTTGCTATTTGAGGATCTACAGCATTCCCTCCTGGATCAGATAGATTAGGAGTTGTTGTTCCGGTTGGCGTTGTAGTTGGACCAGACCAGGTTTGACCAAAATCAGATGAGATAGCTACTTGGATGATAGTATTTGTACCATTTGATCTATCCCACACAACATATACATATCTACCGGTACTATCTGTAGCTATTTGAGGGGCAAAAGCACTCTCTCCTAAAACAGATAGATTAGGAGTTGTTGTTCCGGTTGGCGCTGTAGTTGGATCAGCCCAGGTCTGAGCAAAATCAGATGAGATAGCTACTTGGATGATATTATTTGTACCATTTGATCTATCCCACACAGCATATACATATCTACCGGAGCTATC
>JAAKFW010000052.1 GCA_011064905.1 Candidatus Anoxychlamydiales bacterium
GGGTATCCGTATAAAGTAGGTGGTTTAAATTTAGTTGGTTTAAAAAGAAAAGGATTTTCATTAGATCTTAGAAATGAACTTTTTAAAGCTTTTAAATATACCTATCGTATGGGACTGAGATTAACTGAAGCTCTTGAGAAAATTCAAAAAGAGTTAAGACCCATCAAAGAAGTTTTAGAATGGATCGAATTTTGTAAAAACTCAAAAAGAGGTCTTATCGGTTTAGAAGGAATAACTAAAAACGTTGAACAAGAGCAACCTTTAGAAAAACTCTCAGTAGTAAAATGAAAATAGTATTTTTCGGAACTCCAAAATTTGCAGCAAATATATTATCTTATCTATTCGAAAAAAAAGTAAATATAGTAGCGCTAGTAACTCAACCAGATGTTAAAAAAAATGGAAGAGAAAACATATCAGAGACAAAAAAAATATCATCTCTATATTTAGATAAAACAGATGTTTATCAGCCTGAAAAAGCATCTGAGCCTGAGTTCATTAATGAAATAAAAAAATACAATGCTGATCTATTTATCGTTGTTGCTTACGGTCAAATCCTAAGACAAGCTCTTTTAGATGTGCCAAAGCAAGGTTCAATAAATGTTCATGCATCTTTGCTTCCAAAATATAGGGGAGCCGCTCCCATTCAACACTCTATTTTAAATGGTGAGAAAAAAACAGGAATAACTATTCAAAAGCTAGTTAGAAAAATGGATGCAGGGCCAATAATTTTACAAAAAGAGATAGAAATTAAAGAAGATATGATTTTTTCAGAGTTAGAAGAGGAGCTATGTCTAATGTCTAAACCTCTTTTATTAGAAGTTTTAGAGATGTATAAAAAAAATGATGTTCCTTTTGTAAACCAAGATGAATCTAAAGTTACATTTGCTCATAAAATTACGAAAGAAATAAGAGAGATTGATTTTGAAAATGATGCTAAAAAAATATATGATCAAATCAGAGCTTTTTCTTTAAAACCTGCCGCTTTTTGCAAGGTCAAAATCCAGGATAATCAAAAAGAATTAAAAATTTTTGAAGCAAAGATCACAGATAAAAATCTAAAACCGAGAGAAGTTATAGTTGAAGGCAGTTCAGTATTGGTTGGTTGCAGAGATTCTTCTTTAGAATTTATCGAAGTTCAGCTAGAAGGTAAAAAGAAAATGAGAGCCTCAGATTTCATGAGAGGCGCGCAAGGTAAAATCTCTTTTCTTTAATAATGTTTAATCCAATAAATATGTATAGTAGAAATCTACTCATAATAATCTCTGCAAATTTTTATCTAACAATTTTTATGTTTTTTAATTAAAAAAACTTTTATTAAAATTAAATTTTCTTTAAAGTATTTGCAGTTTTTAAATTTTAATTAAGAGAAGAAAGACATGTCTAGTTCAGTGAGTTTGCCAAGAGAAATTGAATCCTCTCTGAGGCAAAAATTTGATAGCGATAGTTTTAGTAATATTACAAAAGATTTTCCTTATTGTGAGGCGGTTGAAAAAATTGTAGGTAGATCTCTTATGACAAGGATCTTAGATAAAAAAAATCTTCAAGCTGAAGCATTACTCTATGAAAAACAAATTGTAGGGTTAATTGTTTATAAAAATGACTTGCAAAGTAGATTTTCCTCTGAGAGAAAAGATAACTTTGAGATAAAAAAAATTATGTTGCTAAGAGCGGATAGTAGTTCAAAAAATTATAAGCAGGAGCTACTAAATCGTGTTATAACTCTTGCTAAAAGAAATTTTGCAAAAGGAGTTCTTATAACAATTGAAGATTCGTCAAACTTATTAGAGTTTTTACAAGAAAAGAAATTTAGTATTGTAAAGACCTGGGAAAAGACCGCAATGTTTCCAAAAGAACATCTAATTCAATATGTTTTTCCCTCAACCACTGCTATTCCCACAAGTATTAATGGAAGAGGTGCTAATCAGATAAATCATGGATTATCTGCTGGAGAAGAAGTGATTGCAAGTAGTGGGAAAAGAAAAGAAAGAGATGTAGAGCCAGAAATTTTTGAATCAAATAAATCTCGTAATATTTCTTCAAGAGTTCATAATCTTCCAATGAAAGGGACAATATATTTTGAATATATAATGAGTGGAAAGAAAAAATTCGAAGGAAGAGTGTGTGGCCCAGCTTGCCAATCAATGCATGTAGGTGATCAGTTAAAATTATTTGATAGAAGAGCCGGATGGGGAATTATCTGTGAGATTAGTAGTAATGATAGATATAAAACCTTTAAAGAGATGCTAGAAGCTAAAGGAGTTTTACCTTTGCTGCCTCAGCTAGAAGAAAAATCTATAAGGTTATCGAAAGAACAATTACTGCAAGAAGCTCTAAGAGTTTATCAATCTTTTCCAGGATCTTTTAGAGTGAATCAATATGGCGCAGCAGCCATTGGAGTAAAATTTATTAAAAAAATTTATAACTAGGAGGCACACCATGAGTAGTTCATCAGTTAGTAGTTCAGCTAGTAGTTTAGGACGATTAGATTTAGGTGATAAAGAAGAAGATGACGGATTAACATCAAATGATTATTCCCAGGCTGTTTCTCCACTATATTCAACAGAAAAAAATGGAGGAATCTGGAGAGTGATGGCTCTAAATCCTGAAAAAATTGTAAGTGCATCATATGATCATCTAGCGAAAATTTGGACCCTCAAAGAAGAAGAAGGAGGAATAGAGCTTTCTAACATAAAAGTTTTAAAAGGACATGAAAGAGAAGTTTTAAGCTTAGCTCGGCTTAGTGAAAAATTATTCTTAACTGGTTCTTCTGATAGCAAAATTTGTTTTTGGAATACTGAAGATGGGTCTTTAGAGGGTTCTTTAAAAGATGAGAAGAATCCAACTGGTTTTTACTCAATGGAAGTAATAGATAGTAATACTATTGCAACAGGATCATGTCAAAAGCCAGAAAAACATCATGGTACATGGAGACATGTAATAAAAATATGGGATGTTTCAAAAAAGCAATTTAAATTTAAGTTAAACGGACATACTGGAGGAATATCAGAAATTGTCAATCTAGATGGTAAATTAATTGCTACATCTTCAGGAGACCATACTATAAGAATTTGGGATCTACTAGATAAATCAACTTGTAGTATATTTCAACAGCACTCAGATTATGTCTATGGTTTAGCAAAATTAGATAATACTACTCTTGTTAGTGCTTCTAAAGATAGAACCATGAGACTCTTTGATGTCGAGGCAGAAAAAGAGATAGGAGCGTTTTCTCACACAGACGATAAAAAGGCTCATTCAAGCAGCATTTATGATGTGAATTCACTAGGAGAAAATGTAGTAGCTAGTGCATCTAGAGATGGTTATGTTAAAATATGGGATGCTAGAACATTAACATGTATTAAAATGCTTGATGCCGATGATGGATATGTATATAGCGTTAATTTTTCACCCGATGGAAAAATATTTGCTGGAACTGCAGGAAAAAGAGATCCAAAAATTAGTAAAAAAGAGAAGAAAAGTAACGCGAATATTGTTGGATGGGATTTCAGAAGAATATAGGGTTTTTTAAGGAAAAACGAGATTTTTTTTAATTTTTAAAAATTATTTTCAACGTGCAAAAGTAGATCTTTGATAACAATGAAAATTTTATCTCTAGGTTGATCTGCATCCAGATGAAAGACATTGTTTTTTTGCATGTAAAATTTAGTTAATTTAGGAAGTTGATTATTATAATCAGTTAATCTTTTAATAATAACTTCTTGGTTATCATCTATGCGAGTGAATAAATTTTCAGAGCAATTATCACATTTTTCATCGAATTTGGAAGGATAATAGACTTTGTTATAAATAGTATTGCAGTTTTTGCAAATCACTCTATTTAGTATTCTTTTTGTGGCCTTTTTATCAGAAAGATCAAAAAAGAATATAATTAAATTGTATTCATCGCTAAATACATTACATAAGTATTTTGCTTGATCTAAAGTTCTAGAAGAACCATCGATTATCGCTCCTTTATTACAATCATTTAAGTGTACTCTATCATAGAGCATCTTTAGAATAATACTATCTGGTACCATTGATCCATTTTCAAGGTATTTTTCTATCTGGTTTCCAATTAGAGTTTGCTTTTCAATATTATCTCTAAGTAAATCTCCAGTTGAAATATGAGGATAAGAAAAGTTAGATTTTATTAAACCTGCTTGAGAGCCTTTTCCTGAGCCGGGAGGCCCAATCAAGATGATAAGTGGAGGTTTTGCAAAAACATTTATTGTGAAAAATAAAAAAATAAAAAATGATTTCATATTTTTGCAATTATATTTTTGCAATATTTAAATCTGGAAAAGTAGTTAATAAACAGTCTTTTGCTCCTGGAATTAAATTCAAAGTTAGCGCTTTTTGAACGGTTAGCCATTGATATTGGTCATGTTCATTAATACTCAATTGAATTCCTCTTGGCTTAGAGCTAAGAGAAGTTTTATAAATTTCAATGTTAAAATCAAAATTTGGGTATCTAATATAATATTGACCAATATATTTTAAGGTATCTTGAGGAATTATGAGACCAGTCTCTTCTAAAACCTCTCTTAAAACAGCATCTTCAGAGTTTTCGTTTTTTTCTCTTTTACCGCCGGGAGCGGTCCATAATCCGCCTTGAAAGCCTTCTTTTTTTCTTCGTAAAAATAATATTTCATCTAAGAATGTACAATAGCTGATAACTATATGCATCTTTGGTATAAAATCTTTTGGTTTTTCTAAGTAAAACATTAGCTTCCTTCTTTAAAAATGTTTTTATTTTAAAATACTTTCAGGATATTTTAAAATATCTCTATAATATTTATTTAATTTTAAGTGATTTATGTAATCATTATATAAGTTATCGAAAATATCTGCATTATCTATTACGTTATACAAAGAATTATTTAATTGATCTCTATCTAGTAAAAGTAGATCTGCAAAATTTTTATCAAATTTATAACCATTTAGGATTTCATTAAAAGAAATAGGTGGTTTTTTTTCTTTCCCAATTTTCCAAACTATGCATTTTTTATCTAAATTCACATTGATATGAGCTCTTTGTGATCCATCATCAAATCTGGAAACTATAGGATAGCTTCTATCGATAATAAACATAGGATTAGAAGAGGATTCAACAGGGTTTAAAATAGCGTCTGTTCTATAGATCATTAATGAATCTTTTAATCTTTTCTCAGGCCACTTTTCTTCATTCCCTCTCTCTTTTGGTTGGCAATAGATAGATTGATCTTTTATAGAAAAACACCAAAGTCCTTTTTTAAATCCCATATCATAGGAAAAAGCATTTCCATCTTTTTTTAATACAATTGGCTTTGAGATATGAAAAGAAGGATCTAGAAGAATATACCCACTATCTTTTTCATCTAGAGGGTTTTGAAAAGATATCAAAGGGGTGACATGAGAGTGTTTTGGGCCAGCATACTGCTGATAAATATCTGATAGTATCCCAGCTATTGGATAGGCAAAAATATTATTTGGCATCAAATTGATCATATCCATTGTTAGAGCAACACATGAATTTCCTGAGTTTTTAGTAAGTGAATTTGAAATTTTAAAAGTTTGAAAAGATTCAATGGGGGTTATATCTTTTTTCTCTTTTTTTGTTTTAAAAAAGTGCTCTAAATATTGTTCGGCAATAACTATTCTATCATATTTTGTCTCAGAGATTCTTTTAGAGATTCTTTTAGAGATTTTTTCAAGAATTGTTTCACTTGATAAGGGAGTTATTTTTCCTTTTTCAAAAATGCTATGCTCAATAGCTTTAGATAAATCTATTTTTTTTTCAGTTATAGATGTCATAATTGAATCTCCTCAATAATATTTTTTAATATTGGAATATAGCTTTTGTTTTCCAAAGTGCTAACATCGCCAATTGGCTGTTTAATAAGAAGGTTTCTTAAAATTCTTCTCATTATTTTTCCGCTTTTAGTTTTCGGAAGTTCATCTACTAGAAAAATTTTAGTAGGTCTAGCATATCGACCAATTGATATTTCAACTAGCTTTTTGAGCTCTTTTTCAATGTCTTTATTGCTATCAGATGCGCTCTCTTTTAAAATAACAAAAGCTATAATTTTTTCACCTTTTATTTCATCATGGACTGAAATTACACTAGCTTCTACTGCATGAGGATGTTCGACTAAAGCGTTTTCAACTTCAGCACTTCCTATTCTATGGCCTGATACTTTAATAACATCATCTAATCTGCCCGTAATGTTAATGTTTCCTTCTTCATCAACATAGGCGCCATCTCCGGTATAATAATATTTTCCGTCCCATTTAGACCAATATGTTTCTAAATATCTTTTCTCTTCTTTGTAAACACCTCTTAACATGGACGGAAAACTTTTCGTTAATGCCAAAAATCCCTTATTTGTTTCGTTTCCTTTTTCATCTAAAACCTTTGCTTCAAAGCCTGGTAAAGCTTTGCAAATTGAGCCTGGTTTTAATGCTGAAATTCCAGGTAGAGGTGAGATGACTAAAGCTCCTGTTTCTGTTTGAAACCAAGTGTCAACTATAGGGCAATTACTTTTTCCAATTATCTCATAGTACCAAAGCCAGACATCGGGATTGATTGGCTCTCCAATAGAACCGAGCAGCCTTAAAGAACTTAAATCATATTTATCAATCCATTCATTTCCCCATTTCATAAATGTTCTAATAGCTGTTGGAGCAGTATAAAAAATGTTAACTTTATACTTTTCAATTATTTCCCAAGTGCGAGAGTAATTCGGATGATCTAAAGCTCCTTCATAAATTACTTGAGTTGCTCCATTAGATAATAGCCCATAAACTACATAACTATGTCCTGTGATCCACCCAATATCGGCTGTGCTCCAATAAATGTCTTCATCTTTAATATCAAATACCCATTTTGTGGTTTGGTAAACTCCTAGTAAATATCCAGCGGTTGAATGAAAAATACCTTTAGGTTTACCTGTTGATCCTGAAGTATATAAAATAAATAACATATCCTCAGAATCCATCTCTTCTACAGGACAGAATTCCTTAGCATCAATAATTAAATCGTGATACCAAGAGTCTCTTTTTTCATTGAAAGGGATCTTATTTTTAGAGTGTTTTACAACGATAACATCTTTTACACAATCAACTTGATCTAAAGCTTGATCAATAATCTCTTTATAAGGGATAATTTTTCCTCTTCTATAACCGCCATCGGATGTGATTACTAACTTTACTTCAGCATGAATAACTCTTTCTTTAATGCCAATAGGTCCGGTTCCTCCAAAAATAACAATATGTACAGCTCCTATTCTTGTGCAGGCTAACATGCTTACAATAGCTTCTGGTATCATTGGCATATTTATGACAACTCTATCTCCTTTTTTAATACCTTTAGATTTTAAAGCATTTGCAAATCTATTTACTTCGAGATATAAATCATTATAGGTAAGAATTTTTTCTTGATTATTTTCACCTTCCCAATAAAAAGCTATTTTATCTTGTTTGCCATTTTTGATATGTCTATCTAAGCAATTATAACTTACATTAATTTTTCCGTTTAAAAACCATTTGGAATAAGGAGGATTTTCTTCACAAACCTTATCCCATTTTTTATGCCAAAAAAGATCATTTGCAAGATTGCCCCAAAAGGATTCCTTGTCTAGTCCTGTTTTATAAATATCTTCTGAGTTAACGTTTGCATTTTTTATAAATTTTTTATTTGGTTTAAAAGATTTTTTCTGCTTTTCCATATTATGCAAGCCTCTTATTTACTTAAAAAATATTTAGAAAAATAACAAAATTACTGAAAATTTTGCAAATAGATTCTTTAACAATGTTATAAAAAATTAAACGATCGTTAAAGTCGCTGCATTTATAATTATGTCTTTAATTTTAGTTGTATACAAATATAGTAATTAATATTAAGATACCTCTTAAAATAAACCGTTTTTATACAATTTAAAATATTAATTATGACAAATGCTGCTCTTAGAGTAAATGCTCACAATTTAGAAAAGATAGGATCTTTTGCTGAAAAATTTTCAAAAGAGAAGCAAAAAGTTGATTATTTCAAAATATTTTCTCATTTTGTTCAAAGTTCATATGGATCAAAAAAACTTTTTAAAGCTTTTTATCTTGGCTGTCAATGGCCTGTTAATTTTGAGGGTTTTCTAAAATTAACTCCCACTAGAGTAAAAAAAATAATTGATGTAAAAAAACAGTTTAAAAAAGTATCTCAAAGTTTAGATGTTACAAAAATTCCTGCAACTATAAAAAAAGTAAAAAAAATATCAATAATCCAAAGAAAGGACTTTAAAAGCGTTCCTAAAAAAGTTTTTAAAATTGCTATCAAAGTAGTTCAAATTATTTTAGATGTTTTAACATTTATTGGACTAGGACAGATATTTTGTTTTTATTCTCTTGGAAATGCAAATGGGGTTTTAAAACTTTCAAAAAGATGTTTTAAAGTCATAGCAAGTTCTTTTCTTTTTTTTAGAGATAGAACTAAATATATAAAGCATTCTAAGTCACAAAAAGTATTTGAAAGTGAAAAATCTAAAGATCTAAGGATGAAAACGATTTTTCATGAAATAAAAAATTTAGATTTTCTCAAAATAATTAAAAATATCACTATTATAGCTTTAAATTGTTTTATAACTTTTGAGCTGTTTTTTGAAGTTGCATTAATTTCTGCTACTATAAAAATTCTTTTATCAACTATATCCCTTTCTTTAGCTATATTTACTCATTTCTATAAAGCATCTTTAACGTATCCTGAAATCG
>JAAKFW010000053.1 GCA_011064905.1 Candidatus Anoxychlamydiales bacterium
AAAGATATAAATCTAGCTTTGGATCCCGCGATTTCTTTAGAACTTATCCATACGTATTCTTTAATTCATGATGATCTTCCTTGTATGGATGATGATGATTTTAGAAGAGGAAAGCCCTCGCTTCATAAAGCATATCCTGAGTGGTTAGCTGTTTTAACAGGCGATTATTTATTAACGTATGCATTTGAGATCATTACAAATGCTAAAAATCTAGATGATTCAAAAAAAGTAAAACTAATTGCTGCTTTAGCAAAACACTCAGGTGGAGAGGGGCTTATAGCTGGGCAAGTTGTTGATCTAATCTATGAAGGTAAAGAAATAGATTTTGAGAAGTTAAAATTTATGCATCTAAATAAAACTGCAAAACTCTTTATGGCTGCTATAGAATTTGGGTGTATCATCTCTGATGCATCAGATGATATAACAAAAAAGTTTGCTTTGTTTGCTAAAAATATGGGCCTTGCTTTTCAATTTTTTGATGATATTTCAGATTATGATGATGAAAAATCATCAGACAAAATAAAAAATAAAGCTACAGCGCCAGCTGTTTTAGGGATTGAAAAGGCGAAGGCATTTGCAATAGATCTTAAAAAAAGAGCTTTAGATATATTAAATGCTCTGCCATATGACACCACTATTTTAGAAGAAATTACATCAAAAATATCTTGAATCAGATATTTGCGGATACAAATGCGGATATCTCTTTTCAGTAAATATTTAATAATTAATAGCTTAGGATGTTTGACATTTAATAATAATTCGGATATTATTAGATATAAATACGGATAAACTATGGATACTTCATCTTTAAAAATTACACCTAAAATTCTGAATATAATATCAGAAATAGATGAATTTAAAGGGGCCTTCAAAGGATTGCAAAGAATATCTTTTGATCGCCTAAAAGCTCTAAAAAGAATTGCAACAATAGAAAGCGTAGGAGCTTCAACTAGAATCGAAGGAGCGAAATTATCAGATAGAGAAGTAGAGATTGTTTTTTCTCAACTAAACAAAGAATCATTTAGATCTCGTGATGAAGAAGAGGTTGCTGGATACGCCTTTGCTTGCCAAGAAATATTTGATAATTTTAAAAATATACCTTTTTCAGAAAATTCTATTAAACAGATGCATAGTTGGCTTTTAAAATATGTTAAAAAAGATCAACATCATCTCGGAAAATATAAAAATACTCCTAATAAAATTGAAGCTTTTTCTGAAACAGGGAAAAGTTTAGGAATATTAATGGAGACAACTTCTCCTTTTGAAACTCCAATTCAAATGGAAAAATTAATAATTTGGACTAGAAAAGAATTAAAACAAAAACTCTTACATCCCCTGCTTGTTATTGCAATATTTAATGTTGTTTTTTTGCATATTCATCCTTTTCAAGATGGAAATGGCAGATTATCAAGATTATTGATATCGTTTTTACTTTTGCAACAAGGTTATGATTATATACCATATAGTTCTTTAGAAAACATTGTCGAGCATTCAAAAGAGAGTTATTATATCTCTCTTCGAGAAACTCAAAAAACTCTAAAATCTAAAAATATTAATTTTGAGCCTTGGATTGATTTTTTTCTAACATGTCTTTTAAAACAAAAAAAGCTCTTAGAAGAAAGGTTAATACATGAAAAGTTGCTTCATAAAAATCTTCCATCTTTATCTCTACAAATTGTTAAATTAATAAAAGAGCATGGAAAATTATCTTTAAAAGATTTAGAAATTCTTACAAAGGCAAATGTAAATACATTAAAAAAACATCTCCAAAATCTTGTTAGGAAAAATTACCTATCCCTAAATGGAAAAGGAAGAGCTGCATGGTATAGCCTTCCCTGAATCTGAAGAGTTTTAATAAGCTAATTTCATTGCAAAATTATCTTATAAAGGTTATATGATTATATAAGCAAAACTAAGAACTAAAAATGTCTTGCAAAAACGTATTTTTATACCCTATTAAACATAAACCTTCTAAAAGAATTTTCGATATTTTATTTAGTTTGTTTGTTTTGATATTTTTCTCCCCTGTATATTTAATTATTTCAATCATTATTTCCTTTACATCAGAAGGTCCAATCTTTTATATATCTGAAAGAATAGGAAGAGGAGGAAAAACAATTAGGTGTATTAAGTTTAGAACGATGTATAAAAAAGCGGATTCTCTATTGAATAAGCTTTTAAAACAAAACGATATATTGAGATATGAATGGGAGACATTTCAAAAGCTGAGAAATGATCCTAGGATAACAACTTTAGGGCGTTTTTTAAGAAAAACGTCACTCGATGAACTACCTCAATTTATAAATGTATTAAAAGGAGATTTAAGTATAGTTGGCCCCAGACCTTTTGCGCTCATTGGGAAAAAAAAGAATTTTCAAATAGAGATCAAAAAGTATTTGGGAAATAAAACTGAAAAGATATTATCGATGAGACCTGGAATTACAGGGATTTGGCAAGTATCCGGAAGAAGTGAAATAACAATTGAAGAGAGACTAAAAATGGAAGAGAAATATATTGATAAGCAATCATTTTTTTTAGATTTATATTTAATTTTAAAAACTATTCCAAAAATATTTTTTCCAAAGGGAGCATTTTAATTTTGAAAAAACCTATTTTAGTAACAGGCGGAGCTGGATATATTGGATCGCAAAATTGCAAAGAGCTTGCAATGAGAGGATTTCATCCAATTACTTTTGATAATTTATCAACAGGAAATGAAAGTTCTATAAAGTGGGGACCTTTTTTTGAAGGAGATTTAAAAGATAGAGATAGACTTTCTTGGGTATTAAAAAAAACAAAGCCAAGAGCAGTTATGCATTTTGCTGCAAACGCCTTAGTGTCAGAATCTATGAAAGACCCAAGGAAATATTATGAAAATAATGTTATCGGCACCTTAAATCTATTAAATGCAATGTTAGAGAACGATATCAGGTATTTAATCTTTTCAAGTTCATGCGCAACTTATGGACATCCAAAATTTTCTCCTATGTGTGAAAATCATCCCCAAGATCCAATTTCACCTTATGGTAAATCCAAATATATGATTGAGCAAATTTTAAAAGATTATAAAAAAGCATATAATTTTAAGTATGTATCACTAAGATATTTTAATGCAGCAGGCGCTGATTTAGACACTGAAATAGGCGAAAACAGAGAAAAAGAGAGTCATTTGATTCCTTTAGCTATTGATACAGCACTGGGTATAAATACTGAATTAAATGTATATGGAACAGATTTTAATACAAAAGATGGAACAGCTATTAGAGATTACATACATGTGCAAGATTTAGCTGTAGCTCATACGCAATCTTTAAATTATCTTTTTGATCAAAACCACTCATTAACATTTAATTTAGGCTCAGAAACTGGCTTTTCAGTTTTAGAGGTGATAAATGAAATTCAAAGCATCACTAATACAAAGATAACCATGAACTTCTTGCCAAGAAGAGAGGGAGATCCTGAAATGCTTTTTGCGACATCTAAAAAAGCTAAAGAGCATCTTCTGTGGGAGCCTAAATTCTCTGATTTAAGAACAATTCTAACATCGGCTATAAAATGGCACAAAAAAAAGAAAGTTTTATAAAAACAAAAATACTTTTTCTTTTTTTCATCTCTTTTTTTTCGATGGTTTTCTTTTCAAATATCAAGTTTCTTTTTTTTGCTCCTCTGCTCATCTTTCTATTTTATAATATAAGTTTTGTATCGGTTTTGTGGATAGCGGCCATACTTGGCTTTATTCAAGATCTATTTTCTTCATCTTTTTTTGGAATAAACGCAATTTCATATGTAGTATCTTCAATAATTTTATATAGAGAAAAAAAATATTTTAATGACAAACCAATAAATTTATCCATATTTACAATAGTGTTTTCCATTATTTTTTCTATTTTATCCCCTATTTTATTTTTTATATTCGATAAAAAAATAAATTTATCTATAACATGGATAATAACGGATATAATAATGTACCCTATGTTAGATGGCATATATGCATTTTTATTTTTTGCAGTGCCAATTTTATTTTTTGAATATTTAAGAAAAGGTGGATTTAAAAGTTTATGGATTGGTTTGAAAACAAAGATTTCTCGAAAATCACGAAGAGTTTAGTAGAAGTCGCTCTGATCGCTGGCGACATTTTAAAATCTGGATATCGATCTACCTATAAAATTTCTAAAAAAGAGGGAAAACACAATTTAGTAACAGAGTATGATCTCCTCTCTGAAAAAACAATTATCTCATATATAAACAAAAAATTTGAAGATCACTCTATACTTTGTGAAGAAGAAGGTGCGTTTGAAAAGAACAGTGAATATAAATGGATAATTGATCCATTAGATGGGACGGTGAATTTTGCGCATGATATTCCGATGTTTGCAGTAAGCATTGCAGTAGCTAAAAACGATGAGATAATATCAGCTGTTACATTTCATCCTTTAATTAACGAGTTATTTGTTGCTGAAAAATCAAAAGGAGCTTTTTTAAACGGAGAAAAGCTATCTGTTACCAATAATAAAAAAATTGATGATGCCTTTTTAACAACGGGATTTCCATATAATTTAAATGAGAACCCAAATAAATGCCAAGATCGTTTTTTAAATATCCTTAAACTAGGTCTACCTATTCGTAGAATTGGAGTTGCTTCCTTAGATTTAGCATATATTGCAGCTGGTAGATTTGATATCTTTTGGGAGACAGGTTTAGGACCATGGGACTGCGCTGCTGGAATCTTACTTATTGAAGAGGCTGGGGGGAAAGTTACTCACTACGACGGCTCAAAAGTTATTTTAAAGAATAAAAATACGATAGTAGCTAGCAACACACATTTACATGATGAATTTTTAAAATTTTTAAATAATCTATGATTATAAACGGCACGAAAATAGCAAAAGCAATTGCTGAAGATCTAAAAGATAAAATATTAAAATACAAAAACAAACCAAATTTAAGTGTTATCTTAGTTGGTGATAATCCTGCATCTTTAATTTATATTAGAATGAAGAAAAAAGCCTGTGAAAGAGTTGGTATTGATTTTAAATTGTATCACTTCAATGAAGAAGAAAAAGAAGGAACTATATTAAACGAAATAGACAAGCTAAATCAAGATGATAGAGTTAATGGAATATTAGTGCAGATGCCCCTTCCTAAACAAATATCTAATAAAAAAGTTATTGAAAGAATAGATCCCGAAAAGGATGTAGATGGGTTTCATCCCATAAATGTTGGAAAAATGCTAATTGGAGATGATTCAGGTTTTTTATCTTGCACTCCCCTTGGAATAAAAACGCTTCTTATAAAAAGCAATATTAAAGTTGAGTCAAAACATGTAGTTATTCTTGGAAGATCAAATATTGTTGGAAAGCCCTTAGCTGCTATTTTAATGCAGAAAAAATCTCATTGTAATGCTACAGTAACAGTTTGTCATAGCTATTCAAAAAAAATAAAAGAGATAACAAGATCTGCAGATATATTAGTTGCAGCAATCGGAAAACCAAAGTTTGTAACTCAAGATATGATAAAAGATAATGCTATAGTAATTGATGTTGGTATAAACTATATAAAACAAGAAGATGGAACTACAAAAATCCTTGGTGATGTTGATTTTGAAAATGTTTCAAAAATAGCATCTCAAATCACCCCTGTTCCAAAGGGAGTCGGACCGATGACCGTTGTCTCACTCTTACAAAATACATATATGAGTTTTAATAGAAAAAATGAAAAATAAAATAGTTGAAGGAACTTTAAGAACAAATCCCAGAGGGTTTGGTTTTGTTGTCTGTTTAGACAAAAAAACCAAAGATATTTTCATCCCTAAAAGTGAGATGAAAAATGGTATAGATGGAGACATTGTTGAAGTTCAAATCAAAAACATCACATCAAAAGGGTTAGACGGAAAGATTTTAAAAATCCTAAAAAGAGAAAAAACTCATCTAGCGGGTATAATTTGGGCGAAAACACCAGAAAAATATCATTATGAAGTATACGTACCTCTTCTTGGCTCTGATTGGTCTGTTATTGTAAAAACAGATAAAAAACTAAAGCATGGTGATCGAATAATAATGGAGGTCATCAAATGGCAAGATAAGAAAGAAAGTACGCTTTGCAAAATGACAAAATACTTATCTCATATATCTGATGTATCTAAAGATACAGAAGCTGCTATCTCTGAGTATAATATTGAGCAGCATTTTTCTGAAAAAATGCTTAAGGAAGCTAAAAATCTAAAAGTTACTAAAGAAGATTTAGAAAAAAGAAAAGATTTAACAAATCTAGCTACTATTACAATCGATCCGATAGGCGCTAAAGATTTTGATGATGCAGCCTCTATTTCGAAAGATAAAAAAGGTAACTTTCATTTAGCTGTGCATGTTACAGATGTCGCTCATTTTGTAAAACCTGATACTCATTTAGATAGAGAAGCAGCTATAAGATCAAACTCCACTTACTTTCCAGATAGAGTAGTTCCTATGCTTCCGCATGAGTTATCTTCTGATCTTTGTAGTTTAAAAGAAAATGAAGTTAGACTTACCGTTTCTGTTTTAATGACATTTGACTCTTCTGGTGATCTTCAAAATCATGAAATCGTAAGATCTTATATAAAAAGCGAAAAAAGATTTACCTATGAAGAAGCAAAAGAAGTATTAGATTCTAAAAAGGATCATAAGCACAAAAAAATGTTAAAAGACATGGTAGATTTATGTCTTTTATTAAAAAAACAAAGATTTCAAAGAGGAAGCATTGATTTTGCTCTCCCTGATTCTAGAATTATTTTAGACAAAGATAAAAATCCTATAAGAATAGACGTAGTCCAATACGATATTACTCATCAGCTAATCGAAGAATTCATGCTCAAAGCAAATGAAATCGTAGCAACCCACTTGAGTAAAAAAGGTAAAAACCTTATCTACCGCATTCATGAAGAACCAAACTTTGATGATTTTAAAGACTTTTTTGAAATAGCAAGATCACTCGGATTCAACCTACCAAAAAGCCCAAAAAACGAAGATATCCAAAATCTATTTTTGGAAGCTAAAGACTCTAAATATCTACATCTTTTATCAATAGCATTTATTAAAAATTTAAGACTCGCTTGTTATTCCCCTGATAACATAGGTCATTTTGGTCTTGCTTTAAAGCACTATACTCACTTCACCTCCCCCATTAGAAGATATACAGATCTAATAACTCAAAGGATTCTATTTGATGAAGAAAATAAAGAGGTCAACTTAAATGAAATTGCTCAAATCTGTTCAGAAAAAGAGAGGCGCTCATTTAAAGCAGAATCCTCACTCATCACCATAAAAAAATTAAGGTTTATAAAAAAAATATTAAAAAATGATCCAAATAAAAAATTTGATGCAACTGTGACTAAAATTAAACCTTTTGGAATATATTTTGAGTTAAAAGACTATTTTGTAGATGGATTTTTACATGTATCTGAGTTAGATGATGATTACTATGAGTACTTTGAAAAGAATATTCAGCTTGTCGGCACTCACTCTCATAAAACTTTTTCTTTTGCGAAAAAAATTAAAGTTAAGATTGTAGATATTGATTTAATAAAGCTTGAGATTAAGTATAAATTTGTTAAAAGATAACTATCATAGTAAGTTCTATGACATATCTTCTGGCAGTTTTGAGCGGTTATTTGTCAAAATCATAGAGCTTATCCAACAAATACTTGTTGCGTTCGCTCACCTGCCAGAAAAACTTTTGAAAATTATGAGTGTCATAAACTTGTGAATCATCACCTTCTTTATACAAAGGATCCAAAGCAAGAGGTTCTTCAGTTCGTTCAAAAACCCAACAACAATTCCAGTAGCCTATCTCAGGAACAGTATCGTAATCGTAGGAACTATCTTTACAAAGGCCAAATCTTTCTTGGATCAATTTCGGAGTTATTCCCTCTTCAGGACCAATAACTTTTAATCCTCGGATTGTGGATAAGTAAAGAAATAAAAGAGCACTAGATCCTTGGGCGATAAGTTCCTTTTTTTTACAAGATGAAATCTTATCTTCATATGTACTAACGTCAACTGTCTCCGTTCCGCTAAAAACAAGGAAAAGGGTACCGCCGATTTTTAACATTTCTGCCATCTTAGTAAGTGCTTTTGAAGGTTGGCCACTATAGCGAAAAGCTCCATGAATGTCTGTGATCACACTAACACGTCCATGAAGAGAAGTGGTTGGGAATTCTAAAATGTCATGAAGGAATAGATGCAATCGTGGGGAACGATCTCGCTTGAGCCATTTAGCATCTTCGTTTTCCATATCGGGCCTGGTCAAAGTCACACCAATGAAGGTTGCTCCTTTAGGATAAGCTTTTGCATAATCTTCTCCAGCAACACCATTTCCACAACCTGAGTCAAAGAAGATTTCATCAGATGTGAGAGCTTCTATTTTTTTACGAAATAAATCATAGTTCTCATTATTAATACGTATCCAAAATTGATAATTGTCTTCTTTATCAATTGCTCTTTTACTTGGATCATCAAATAATCTACGGCCGACTTCCCAAGTCTTATAGATATCATTTGATCGTCTGAATTTCTCTCGATCTGCTTCGGACATTTTAGAAATGGAGAGGAGCATGATTTCTTCATGATTAAAAGATGGGCTTGAAAATGACTTTGTACTGACTGTAGCAGATATTGGAAGACTCATAATTTTCTCTTTTTTATTGATTAAATGATTG
>JAAKFW010000054.1 GCA_011064905.1 Candidatus Anoxychlamydiales bacterium
TACAATGGCAAAAAACATTTCAAGAGACTTTTGGAGAGATAAAATTAACTAGAGAAGAAGAAGAGATTCAAAAACAAGAAAACTTAAGTGATTCAAAAACTTGGCAAAGAAAATATTTTACTTTTGTAAAAAAACATTTTGAGGCTTTCCATTCTTCTTCATATATTTCTTCAGCTCATATTTCTTCTTTACCACTTAAGTTAGCCCAGGATTTTCATTTTATTAAGCAATTACAAACAGAAAAGTATTTACCTCTCAAATATATTCCAGCTGATCTTAAAAAGAATAAAGAGATTGTCTTAGCTGCTGTAAAACAAAGGGGCTGGACTCTTTACTATGCTCACGAAGATCTTAAAAAAGATAAAGAGATTGTCTTAACTGATGTAAAACAAAATGGCTCGGCTCTTGAAGATGCTCACGAAGATTTTAAAAAAGATAAAGAGATTGTCTTAGCTGCTGTAAAACGAATTGGAGAGGCTCTTAAATATGCTCACGAAGATCTTAAAAAAGATAGAGAGATTGTCTTAGCTGCTGTAAAACAAAATGGCTGGGCTCTTCAATATGCTCACGAAGATTTTAAAAAAGATAAAGAGATTGTCTTAGCTGCTGTAAAACAACATGGCAGGGCTCTTGAATATGCTCACGAAGATCTTAAAAAAGATAGAGAGATTGTCTTAGCTGCTGTAAAACAAGATGGCAGGGTTCTTGGATATGCTCACGAAGATCTTAAAAAAGATAAAGAGATTGTCTTAGCTGCTGTAAAACAATATGGCTCGGCTCTTAAATATGCTCACGAAGATCTTAAAAAGAATAAAGAGATTGTCTTAGCTGCTGTAAAACAAGCTGGCTGGGCTCTTGAATATGCTCACGAAGATCTTAAAAAAGATAGAGAGATTGTCTTAGCTGCTGTAAAACAAGCTGGCTGGGCTCTTGAATATGCTCACGAAGATCTTAAAAAAGATAGAGAGATTGTCTTAGCTGCTGTAACACAATATGGCTGGGCTCTTCGATATGCTCACGAAGATCTTAAAAAAGATAAAGAGTTTGTCTTAGCTGCTGTAAAACAAAAGGGCTGGGCTCTTAAATATGCTCACAAAGATCTTAAAAAAGATAAAGAGATTGTCTTAGCTGCTGTAAAACAAGATGGTCGGGCTCTTGAATATGCTCACGAAGATCTTAAAAAAGATAGAGAGATTGTCTTAGCTGCTGTAAAACAAGATGGCAGGGCTCTTGAATATGTTCACGAAGATCTTAAAAAAGATAAAGAGTTTGTCTTAGCTGCTGTAAAACAAAATGGCCGGGTTCTTCAATATGCTCACGAAGATCTTAAAAAAGATAGAGAAATTGTCTTAGCTGCTGTAACACAAAGTGGCTGGGCTCTTGAATATGCTCACGAAGATCTTAAAAAAGATAAAGAGGTTGTCTTAGCTGCTGATGCAGTGCTTGCTGACAACTCAAAAGTTGCAAGAGAATTAATAAAATCAGGGGCAGATACCTCTCTACAAAATAAAGAAGGTAAAACTGCTTTAATGCATGCAGTGCTTGCTGACAACTCAAAAGTTGCAAGAGAATTAATAAAAGCAGGGGCAGATACCTCTCTACAAGATAAAGAAGGTAAAACTGCTTTAATGCATGCAGCTGAAGGCGGCAATAAAGAAAATACAAAGCTTTTATTAAAATATAGCTATGTAGATAAATATGATACTTGGGTAAAAAAAATAGAAAATGAAGATACGAAAGAAATACTAGAAGATGCTTGTCAAAAAAACAGTGTATTAATTCAAAAAATAGAAGATGTAATATCTAAGCAAATCTCGAATATTAAAGACATAAATGAAAATTCTTTAGGAGATATTGAGAAAAAATTTGTTCAAGAGGAGTTTGATGAGAGATTATACAAGTTAGAGCAAGATCAATACTCTAGAAAAAAAGAGTTAGGAAATAAAATCGATTTAATAAATGAAAAGCTTAAAAAGGTAAAAGATAAAACTGATGTAGTATATGAAAAGTATCAAATGAAACTAGATCTATTAAATGAACAAAGAAAATTGTACTTTAACCCTTCAATTAGAACTTTTTATTTTACAATACAGGCTCTTTTTGAGACGAGATTAATTAGTATGATGTTACTACTCGGAGGTATAATTAAAAGAGTAGACTCTACAACAGAAAAAACACTTGGAGGAGTTACGGAAGTTGCAACAGCAGCTTTAGAAGTTATTCCTGTAGCCGGAGCAATGCTAGGAAGTGGCATAACAGTAGCTGTTAGAGAAATGCTAGGTAAAATGGGAGACGATATTAAAATAGCACAAGCAAAGCGAATACAAAAAAGTCTTGGAAACCCTAAAGGAGCTACTAAATTTGCAGAATTTGCAGCTAGAAAAGTTACTCAAAAATACGAAGAAGTTATTAGAAGTAAGAAAATTAGTGTAGAGCATGCAAGACGTGCAGGAGAAAGAGTCGCTAAACAGATGTTCAAAGTTATAAATGATGAAAGAAATAGTGTTTTTGATTACTTTTTTGTAAATAATGTATTAATAAAAAAAATAGATGAAAGACACAAAAAAAAGAATTTATTTGAAGATAAAAGCACAAAAAAGAAAGCCTCAAAAGGTGATAAAAAACAAGTCGCTGAACTATCACGTGATCAACAAAATATGAGAAAAGAATTAGAATTAGTTAAAGAGCAACAAAGAGAATTTAAAATAACTCAATTTGGACAACCTGTAATAGAACAATTTAATTCAATAATAAAAGATGATTTTCCAAAAAGCAAAAAAACAGAAAATATTTTTGAGATAGTTTTAAATGAAAAAAAATTAACTCTAAAGCTTTGTGATGATAGAAAATCTTACTATTTGAAAAAATTAAGTAAATATTCCTTTCGTTTTTCAAAAAGGATAATTAAGGATTGGAAAATTACTCATGAAAGCATTCAGATAGAAGTTAAATTCACACATATAGCAGAAGATCTAAAAGAATTTTTTGAAAAGAGTAATTTGCCTATAAAAATAGGAGTTTAAAAAAAAGGAGCTATACTCAATGATAAAAAATGACAAATACCTAAAACAACAAATGCTATTGCTAAATCCCAAACAATTTCTTTTGACATTTTAGTTTTTTCATATTTACTTGCAATAATCGAGCTTGCCATAATATTTATGGCTCCTGACACAAAAAAGCAGTATGTAATTGGAAGAGTAAAAAAAGTAATTGTAAAAATGATAGATGCTAAAAACATACCTAAAAAAGCGCCAAATGCCTGTTTTATTGGGTGTATAAAATAGCCTAGGGAAAGCCCCATCTCTTCTTCTAACATTGTTTGAAGTAATCTATTATCATCAGATGTTAAAGTATCTACGATATCTGTAAGTAGTTTTCCTGAAAAGCCTTTAGATATATAGATCTCTTTAAGCTGATTTTTCCCTTCTTCTCTTTTATGCTCTATATGCCATTTTTTATCTTCGATAATTTTATGAAGTCTCTCTAACTTGGTCCAAGCAGAAAAAGCTACTAAAAAAAGTTTTAAAATAAAAAAACTAAAAGAAAAAATTAAAATAAATGGCAGAACAGGTAACACTAAGTTTCTAAGAGATATAAAACCTATTAAAAATAAAATAGTGAATTCTTTTGAGCTTTGAGCAAAATTTATCACATGAGAGGGAATCTCTTCTAATTTAAAATCCGAAAAACAGATCAAATGCTTTTTTGAAAATGTTGGTTTTGCTTTTTCGTGCATTATTTTTGGGGGGTTAAATATTTTTGATCATCTAAATACTTTCTTAAAACTATTGGAATTAATACAGAACCATCTTCTTGTTGAAAGTTTTCTAAAATGGCTACCATTAAACGAGATGTTGCAACGCCGGAAGCATTTAAGGTATGTACAAATTCAGGTTTTTCATCTTTTTTTCTATATCTAATTTTTGATCTTCTTGCTTGAAAATCTCTGCAATTTGATACAGAAGAGACTTCATAATAACGATCTTGTCCTGGTAAAAATACCTCGATATCAATTGTTTTAGCAGAAGCAAAAGACATATCTCCTGTACAAAGTAGCATATTTCTATAGTGTAAATCCAAACCTTTTAATACTTCTTCTGCAGAAGATAGCATTTCATTGAATGTTTTTTCACTATCTTCAGGTTTTGTTAATGAGAAAAGCTCGACTTTATTAAACTGGTGAGTTCTAATAAGCCCTCTTTCATTTTTACCAGCGGCGCCTGCTTCTCTTCTAAAGCAAGGAGTATATGCTACATATTTTATTGGAAGTTCTTCTTCTGTTAATATTTCATCTAAATGAATGCCATTTAATGGCACTTCAGCAGTTGGAATCAAATAAAGATCGTAGTCTTTATCTTCTAAACGAAAAAGCTGATCTGCAAATTTAGGAAGTTGTGCTGCTCCAAACATCGTTTCTTTTTTTACTAAAAGAGGGGGTATTATTTGTATAAAACCGTTTTGAAGATGGATATCTAACATGTAATTGATAAGAGCCCACTCGAGTCTGGCTCCCATGCCTCGATACATTGAAAATCTATTTTTCGAGATTTTTGAAGCTCTTTGAAAATCAAAGAGATTTAATTTTTCATTTAGCTCAACATGATTTTTTATAGGAAAATCAAATGTTTGTTTTTCTTTATGAGTTTTTATGCATTTATTGTCTTCTACATTTAAAGAGATTGGAGCGTCATCTCCTGGGATATTTGGAAGTGTTGATAATAAAAAATCTCTTTCTTGGGATAGCTCTTTGAATTTTTTATCTAAATCTTGAATCTCTGTTGATATAGCAGTCATTTCTTTAAAAATATTTGTTACATCTTTTTTTTCTTTTTTTAGAAGTGGAATTTCTTTGGATGCCGAGTTTTTTTTAGCTTTTAAATCATCAGTTTTTTTTTGAATTTTTCTGCTCTCTTCATCTAAAGATAAAATTTTAAATATATCTATATCCGGAGTTTTAGATTTTAGTTTTTTTTCTATAATTTTTGGGTTTTCCCTAAGAAGCTTAATATCAAGCATTTTTTTATCCTAATTTTTCTAAATTATTATAAATTTATTTATCCTTATTTTCAATACCTGCTTGTCAAAACCTTTTTTTTATGCTATAATATTTTCAATATTGAAGACAAAAGGCAACCTATTATGGCTAAAAAATTAGAAGCTAAAATACCGTTAATTCTAAGGTTTAATAGATTAATGGAAACATTTGCAAAATCTGATGATGAAAGAGATTTTTATTTAGATAATTTAGAAGGGTTTTTGGTTTATGTAGATTTAGATAAAGATGAAGAAGAACTGCTTTTATTAGAAACAGAGATCAAAAATAACTCAACAAGATACTCTTTAGTTCCTAAAATGGCTTTTTATGAAGTTAAAAAATTCATGGAAGGATTTGTCGCTGAAAAAGTATATGATGTCGATACTAAAGAAAAACTCCTTGATCTAATTAGCGGTAAAGAGGCTAGAGAAAACTTTTTAGAGTATATCTACGATAATTTAACAGAACTTGAAAAATGGCAGCAATATTATCAAGAAAGATTTAGAGTAAGAATAATCGAATGGCTCAGATCTTTAGATATCAAGTTTGTTTTTGAAGAGGATTTGGATGTTTCTAAAACCATTATTGAAAAATTAAAACAAACCCTTTTTGATAATAAAGTATCAAAGGATCTTACAAACGCTAGAGATGTAGTTAATAGTAAATCTAAAATTTATTATTCATCAGAAGCTTTAAATCCAAGACCAAAAAGAGGAAGGCCGCCAAAACAGATTGCTAAGATAGAGATAGAACCTCAAGTTTCTATGGATATATATACTCAAGTTCCTAAAGCTATAAGATCATTTTTATATATCCCGGATATAATAAGCGCTTCTGCTGTAACCTTTTCTGCTAAATTTGAAACAGAAGAGCAGCTCTTAGCTTCTCTTAGAGGATCTCCTAGAATAAAAGTAGATGAAAAACTAGAAGCTCTATCTCAAAGATTAGAATCACTTCAACAGTTGCAAACCCGTCTATCTGCTTCAGAGGTAGATCTTGGAATTGAAAAGCTTACAAAACCATTTACTCCTTTTACAAAACCAAAACTTTCTGAAACCAAAAACATTGAAATATCTCCCAAAGGAAAGGAGATAAAAATTGGAGAAGCCATTCAAGAAGTTTTGCCATCCGCTGGTAAGCAAAAGGGAAAAGCGCCTAGAAGAGCTATCAGGATCAAAAAAGTTTCCGCTATAAAAAGCACTAAAAAAAAGAAAAATTAATTTTTTAAATATTTTTAGTTATTAAAATAACTAGTTATTAAATTTTATGAAAATTATAGATCTAAATTCTAAAGATAGATTAAAAAGTGTTCTCAAGATGCTCTATGTCTGTAGGTTTACAGATGAGAAAATGAACAAACTTGTAAAGCAAAATAAAGGGACTGCCTTTTTTTTATCACACTCAGGTCATGAGCTTATCGGAATTTTATCAGCGTTTCATCTAAAACCTAAAAAAGACTATTTTTTACCTTACTATCGGGATAGAGCTTTAGTTATAGCTCTTGGATCTGATTTAAAAGATATTTTTGCAGCGTTTTTAGCAAGAAACTCCTCTCATCACTCATCTGGAAGGATGATGCCTGATCATTTTTGTGATAATACTTTAAATATACCTTGTCAATCAAGCTGTGTTGGTTCTCAATTCCTACAAGCTGTTGGGGTTGCAAAAGCATTAGATAATGATGAAATTGTTTATGTATCATCAGGTGATGGCGCAACGTCTCAAGGGGATTTTCATGAAGCTCTAAATTTTTCATCAATTTATAAATTGCCTGTTTTATTTTCTATTCAAGATAATGAATATGCGATATCTACAACTAAAAAAGAGCAAACGGCAGGCTCAATTGAAAACGTATTTAAAGGTTATGAAAATTTAAAAGTAATTTCTGTAGATGGTTCAAACTATTTAGACACCTCAAACGCTTTAATAGAAGCAACTAGTTATCTAAGAGCTAAAAAAGGTCCTGTTTTAATGGTCTCAAAAGTGCCTAGGCTCGGCGCTCATAGTATTTCTGATGATCCTAAAAAATATAAAACTGAAGAGATTATACAAAAAGAGCTAAAAAAAGATCCAATTCCCTTATTTGAAAAGTTTTTATTAGATGAAAAAACTATCACTCAAAATGAAATCGATACTATAAAAAAAGAGTCTTTTGATTTTGTTGAAAATGAGGCAGAAAAAGCTCAAAAGGTAGATTTCCCAAAAGTTGATACAGTAGACAAAAAGCTCTTCAAACCAATCGAAATAACAGAAAAAATAGAGTTTATTAAAGATCAGGAGCCAATTACTATTATGGATGCTCTGAATCACGCTTTAAAAGAAGAGATGGAAGGCAATTCAAACATCTTGGTGTTTGGTCAAGATGTTGCTGATAAAAAAGGGGGAGTTTTTGGAATAACAAGAGGTCTCTCTGATAAATTTTCAAAAACAAGATGTTTTAATACACCACTCGCTGAATCTACAATAATAGGTCTTGCAATAGGGCTTTCAATGACAGGAAAAATCCCTGTTTGTGAAATCCAATTCTCAGATTATATCTGGACTGGGATGAACCAACTGGTAAACGAGCTAGCATCTATTTATTATCGCTCTAATGGCGAGTATAACTGCCCTGTAGTTATCAGAATACCAACAGGTGGCTATATTCAAGGAGGGCCTTATCACTCTCAAAGTATAGAAGCTTTTTTAGCGCACGTTCCTGGACTTAAAATAGTAGCTCCCTCTAACGCTAAAGATGCTAAAATGCTTTTAAAAGCATCTATAAAAGATCCAAATCCTGTCATTTTTTTAGAGCATAAAGCCATTTATAGACAAAGAAACTTTGCAGCGACTCTAGAGCCAACAAAAGATTCAATAATCCCTCTTGGAAAAGCTAATGTTGTACATGAGGGAGAAGATGTTACAATTGTTTGCTACTCTATGATGGTGATGTACGCAGTAGAGATCGCTAAAAAATTAAAAAAAGAGGGGATATCTGTAGAGGTTATCGACCTTAGAACTATTGTCCCTCTAGATATCGATGCGATAGTAAATTCTATTAAAAAAACATCAAAGCTTTTAATTCTGCATGAAGATAAAAAATTCGGGGGATTTGGAGCTGAAATAGCATCTTTAGTCTCAGAAAAAGCTTTTGATTATCTAGATGCTCCAATTAAAAGAATTGGCGCTTTAGATATTCCAATTCCCTTTTCAAAAGTTTTAGAGGATGCTTATTTTCCAAGTAAAGAGAAAATAGAAAAAGAGATCAGAAAACTAGTTAGCTTTTAATTTCAGATATTTTATGCTGCTATTTTTTCGGCGAATCGCAGATCATTAAAAATTAATAGCTTATAAATGTGAAAAATGACAGATTGAATATCCAATATTCAATTTGATATAAATGTCTCAGAAAAGAACCAAATAAAAAATGTATTTTATCTAAATTTATCTTATCTTAATTCTTATCAGTTTTTATAAAGGTTTTAAATAGTGATAGGATATTGTCCCCTAGCATCAGGTTCAAAAGGAAACTCAATTTATTTTGGCTCTAAAGAGACTAAAATATTAATAGATGCAGGTCTTTCTTATCTTCAGCTAAACTCTAGACTAAATGAGATAGG
>JAAKFW010000055.1 GCA_011064905.1 Candidatus Anoxychlamydiales bacterium
GCTTCTTGATTTATGCCAGGAACAGGAACAAAAGCTCCAATTCTACAAACTAAAAGCATCAAGAGTGTAAAGAGTATTTTTGCTCTCAACTCACCTGCAAAAAAGATTTTTTTTATTGCACCTATCATCTTATTTCAACTTTTTGTAATTTATTTTTTTTTCTTCTAATTTTTTAATTGCTGTTTTTGAAAAACTATGAGCCTCAATACTTACTTTTTTCTCGATTTCACCATTTGCTAATATTTTCAGCGTAGCTTTTGTTTTTCTAGGAGCTTGTTTTTTTTCAATTAAGGTAGCTATACTTACTACTTCACCATCATTGTAAATCTCATTGATTTTTGATAAATTTAGCTCAATTATAGGTTTTAAGTATCTACCTCTTGAAAAACCTTTTTTTGGAAGCTTGGTAAATGTTCGCATCTGACCACCCTCGTAGCCATATCGTTTTTTAGATCCAGATCTAGATTTATATCCATTATATCCTCTAGCAGCCGTTTTTCCTTTTTTTGATCCCGGACCTCTTCCTAATCTTCTTTTAGGTTTAACCTTTGGATGTTCGTTTTTAAGAGTCGAAAGTGTTATCATTATTTCATCCCCCTTTCTTCTAGAAATTTTTCTTTTGATTTAAGCATTTTTAAAGCCTTAAAAGTGGCTCTAACTTGGTTTATCGGATTGTTAGATCCTTGGTTTTTCGCTACAACATTTTTTATGCCGGCAAGCACCAATACATCTCTTATTTTCCCTCCAGCTATCACTCCAGTGTTTTTTGACGGTTTCATAAGTATTTTCGCTCCATCATGCGATACTATAATTTCATGAGGTATTGTTCCATCAACCATCTCAAAGGTAATAACATTTTTTCTTGCTGCTTCTGATCCTTTTCTAATAGCGTCTGACACTTCATTTGCTTTTGCAAATCCATATCCAATTCTTCCTTTTGCGTCTCCGATTAATATTAGAGCTGAAAAACTAAACTTCCTGCCACCCTTAACAACTTTAGCGCATCTGTTGATATGAAGCACTTTTTCTTCAAACTCTTTAGGTTCTCTTTCTTTTCCCATTTTTATTCCCTATTTAAAATTTAAGTCCTGCTTTGCGAGCACTCTTAGCTAAAATAGCTAGCAAACCATGATATTTATTTCTTCCTCTGTCAAATATGATCTCTTTAACTTTTTTAGCTTTTGCTATTTCAGCTATTCTTGTTCCTAATTTTTCCGCTAGAGTTGATTTTTTCTCTCCTTTAAATTCCTTTGAATATGATCCTACAGCTCCAATAGTTAGAGAATTTTCATCATCGATTAACTGAACAAATAAATGCTTATTTGTCTTACTGACTGACATTCTGGGTTTGCTTTTCGTGCCTTTTAACTTTTTTCTAATTCTAAGAACTCTTCTAGTTCTTGCTATTTTTCGTTTCTTTAAATTACCTTGCATTTTTTTTATCCTAATTTATTTACCAGCTTTGGCAGCTTTACCAGCTTTTTTTCTTACATATTCATCTTTATATCTAATTCCCTTGCCCTTATATGGCTCAGGTTTTCTTATAGCTCTTACTGATGCTGCGAATTGTCCAACTTTTTGTTTATCCGGTCCTTCAATAACAATTTCAACAGACTTATTAATTTTAACCTGGATACCAGTTGGTATCTCAATATCAGTTGGATGTGAATATCCAACCTGTAAATCAATTTTATCACCTTTTACACTTGCCCTAAATCCAACTCCAATCAGCGTAAGTTCTTTTTTAAATCCAACGCTCACTCCAATAACCATATTATTTATTAGAGATCGATATAATCCATACATCGCAGATGTAAGTTTAAATTTTTCATCTAAACTAACATGAATTTTAGAATCTTTAATATCTAATAAAATTCCTTTTTTCATCTCTAAAACCAAAACTTCTTTTGGACCCTTCACTTCTACAACACCTTCTGGTGATAGTTTTACTTCTACACCTTTCGGAAGATCAATAGGAATTTTACCTAATCTTGACATATCTTTTTACCCCTTTACCAAATATAACATAAAATTTCGCCACCAACATTTAGCTTTCTAGCCTGATTATCAGTCATCACACCTTTAGAAGTTGACACTATTGCAAGACCAATGCCTCCCAGAACTCTGGGAAGTTTGTCTTTTGACGCATAGAGTCGTCTTCCAGGTTTAGAAATTCTTTTTAATAATCTTATTATTCCTTCTCTATCTTTTGTGTATTTTAAGAAGATTCTCATTTTTCGTTTTTTTTCATTTTGCAAAAAACTCTCGATATATCCATGCTCTTTTAATATTTTTGCCAAATTGATTTTCATTTTGCTAAGAGGTATATCAACAAACTTATGCTGCGCGCTCTGTGCATTTCTTATCTTAGTTAAAAATTCAGATATTGGGTCATTAAATGACATACTTTTTTATCTCCATTATTTAAAGGGAAAACCCATCTTTCGTAGTAATTTTATACAATCTACATCTTTTTTTGCCGTTGTTACAAAAGCAATATTCATGCCTTGTTGGCTTTTTACCTGATCCAAGTTAACTTCTGGAAATGATTGTTGATCATCTAAGCCAATATTATATGATCCTCTACCATCAGCTTTTTCATTAAATCCTCTAAAATCTCTAATTCTTGGACATACAATATTGCAAAATCTATCAAAAAAATCATACATTTTCTTTTTTCTAAGCGTTACTTTAAGCCCAATAATTTGGCCCTCTCTAAGCTTAAAATTAGAAATCGCTTTTTTTGCTTTTGTTACAATTGGTTTTTGCCCAGATAAAAGAGCTAACTCTTTTGTATGTAGTTCTAAAGATGTTTTATCTCTTTCATTCTCTTTTAGGCCCATGCTAATAACTATTTTTTTTAGCTCTGGTACTTCCATTCGATTTAGTTTTGCATCATCTTTCATAAACGCAGCTACTATTTCATCTAAAAATTTCTTCTTCAATCTTGACATCTTTTTTCCTACTTAGCGTTTGCTTTTAGTGTTCTTAAAACAACTTCTTTTTCATTTTCAAAATATATAAGCTTCTTTTCACCGTTTTCTAGTTTCACTTTTACTTTTATTGGCTTTTCATTTTTGTTACATAACGCAACGTTAGAAATATGAATCGGCATTTCCATTTCAACTATTTGAGCTGCTTGAGTTTTTTGCGTTCTTTTCATATGTTTTTTCCTCATATTTATCCCTTGAATAACAACTCTATCTTTATTCTTAGATAATACCGTGCCCACCTTGCCTTTGTCGTTGCCAGCAATAACTACTACAGAATCATCTTTTTTTATCCATTTACTCATTTTATATTACCTCTGGTGCAAGTGAACTTATTTTAATAAAACCTTTATCTCTAACTTCTCTCGCAATCGAACCAAATATTCTTGTTCCCCTTGGATTGTTTTTATCATCGATAATCACGCCGCTATTATCATAAAATCTTAGCTTTGATCCATCTTTTCTGTAGGTAGGTTTTTTGGTTCTAACTATTACAACCCTTACTTTGTCGCCTTTTTTCACTATACCTTTTGGATTTGCTTCTTTTACAGATGCTATAACTACATCTCCTGTATAAGCATATCTTCTTTTAGATCCGCCTAAAACTCTAAAACATTTTACTTTTTTTGCGCCTGTATTGTCAGCTATGTCTAATACGCTCTCTTCTTGAATCATTTTTTTAATTCCTTTTTTTATAGAACTTCAAGTATTTCCCATCTTTTAAGCTTTGATAAAGGTCTGGATTGAATAATCTTTACTTTTGTTCCAACTTTTGCTTTATTTGAATCATCATGTGCATAATATTTCTTCCACTTTTCAACCAATTTTGTGTATTTTGGATGTCTCGTTTTCCTGATAACTTTTACCACAACGGTCTTATCCATTTTATCAGATACTACTATGCCTTCTAAAACTTTTATTGTCTTGGGCTTCATGATTTACTCTGCCTTTTTCTCTCAGTTAAGATTGTTAATATTTGCGCCTTTTCTTTTTTTAAACTCTTTAAAAAATGCGGTTTTTCTAGTTTATGAGATATTTTCAATTCATTTACTAAATCAAAATATTCACGATCAATTTCAGTTAATCTAAATTCTAATTGATCTTCTGATTGATCTCTTATTTCACTTAATTTTACCATTATTTATACCCTTTCCATTCGCTCTACAAATCTTGTTCTAATAGGAAGTTTCGCTGCAGCCAAACGAAGAGCTTTTCTTGCCTCTTCCTTCGATACATTCCCAACTTCAAATAAAATTCTTCCTGGACGAATTACACTTACCCATTGACTTGGAGATCCTTTTCCTTTTCCCATACGAGTTTCTGCTGGTTTTTTACTAATCGGTTTGTCCGGAAAAATCTTAATCCATACTTTTCCTTTTCTACTAAAATGTCGATTGATAGACACCCTGCATGCTTCTATTTGTTGAGATGTTATCCAGCCTCTACCTAATGACTGCATTCCAAACTCTCCAAATTCAACAAAACATCCACCTTTTGATAAATTAGAACACTTGCCTTTTTGCTGCTTTCTATGTTTCGTTCTACTAGGCATCAATGCCATGTTATGCCTCCTAAATTACTTCTTCGCCTTTATTAATCCAAACTTTTACGCCAATTGCACCATATGATGTGCGCGCGGTTTTAACACCGTAATCTATGTCTGCTCTTAAAGTATGAAGAGGAGTTCTTCCCTCTTTATACCATTCAGTTCTTGCTATCTCCGCTCCACCTATTCTTCCCGATACCTGAACTTTTATACCAGTAGCTCCTGCATCCATTGTTGTTTGAATAGCTTTTTTTAAAGCTCTTCTAAAAGGAACTCTTCTCTCTATTTGTTTTGCAATTGATTCCGCTACTAACTTTGCAGATAAATCAGGTCTTTTTATCTCTTCAACTTCTATCCAAACTTCTTTATTAGTTATCTTTTTTAGTTGATTTTTTAAAATATCTATCTCTGCGCCTTTCTTTCCAATTACTAACCCTGGTCTAGCAGTATGAATTGTAACTTCAATCTTTCCGCTTGTTCTCTTAATCGTGAATCCGGCCGATCCTACACATGCAGGTTGTTTTTCTAGATATTCTCTAATAATTCTATCTTCTTCTAAAAGATCACCAAACTCTTGTTTGTTAGCATACCAGTTTGATTGCCATTTTTTCCTTGTTACTAAACGAAATCCTATCGGTGAGCATTTTTGTCCCATTTACTTCTCCTTTTTAGCTGTCAGTACTATTGTAAAATGACTTGTTCTTTTTTTAATTGGTACCTGTCCACCTCTATTTCTTGGCTTAGATCTTTTTATAGTTGGTCCTTGATCAACTCTAACCTCTAAAATTTCTAGTGCTTCTTTTTTTACATCAAATTTATTTTGTGCGTTTGCGATTGCGCTATCCAATGTCTTTTTTAAAAGCCTTGAACCCTTTAAATTGCTATATCTTAGTTGCAATAGAGCATCTTCGACACACATGTTTCTAATTAAATCTGCAGATCTTCTAGCCTTATATGGACTAATTCTTACATATTTAGTTATAGCTTTAGCTTGACTCATTATTTACCTTTTTTTGCTGCTGGAGCTGCAGCTATAGCTTTTTTGATTGGATGTCCTTTAAATGTTCTAGTAGGAGAAAACTCTCCAAGTCTGTGTCCTACCATATTCTCTGAAACAAAAACTGGTATAAATTTTTTACCGTTATGTACTTCTAAATTTAGCCCAATCATTTCAGGAACTATCATTGATCTTCTAGAGCGTGTCTTAATTGGCTTTTTCTTTTGATCTGCTGTCAGTTTTTCAATTTGCTTTATTAAAAAATGATCTACAAATGGTCCCTTTTTTAACGATCTTGCCATATATTTTTACCTATTTTTTTCGTCTTGATTTAATTATCATTTTGTTTTTCTTTTTCTTTACTCGTGTACGAAATCCTTTAGCATATTGAGCCCAAGGAGATTGAGGAAGGTTACCTTTGCTTTTACCCTCACCACCACCATGCGGGTGATCAACCGGATTCATAGCAGTTCCTCTTACAGTCGGTCTAATTCCTTTCCAACGTGATCTTCCAGCTTTTGCATCGACTCTAAGGTTATGTTCAGAGTTTGAGACGATACCAAGAGTTGCACAGCATTCTTCATTTATGAGTCTTACTTCACCTGATGGCATTTTAATAGTTGCATGTCCCTCTCCTCTAGCTAAAAGTTGAGCTGAAAGTCCTGCAGATCTAACAAGTATGGCTCCCCTTTTTGGATACATCTCAATATTATGAATAAAAGATCCAAGAGGCATATATTTTAAAGCCATACAATAGCCAGCTTTAAAAGGAGCTCCATTTGTCGTCGCAACAATGTCGCCAACCTTTACCCCTTGAGCTGCTAAGATATATCTTTTTTCTCCATCTTTATAATGTAAAAGCGCGATATGTGCAGTTCTATTTGGATCATATTCAATTGATGCTACTCTAGCTTCTACATCAATTTTTTCTCTTCTAAAATCAATTTTTCTAAATTTTCTTTTATGACCACCACCTCTATGTCTACAAGTTATGCGACCCAAGTTGTTTCTTCCATTAGTCCTCTTTTTAGATCTTGTTAGAGATTTGAGGGGACCCTTTTTTACTGGATTTAGCTCATCTGTAGAAGGGAGAACTAATTTTCTCAAGGATGGAGTTATCGGTCGAAATTTTTTAGTCATTTTTTACACCTTTATACTTGATCGTCTAAGCTATCACCGGCTTCTAGGGTAATTATAGCTTTTTTTAGATGGTTTGTTTTACCTAAACGTCCTCTTACTCTTTTCTTCTTCGGATGAACGCTTATCGTATTTACATATAAAACTTTAATTTTTTTTTCTTCGTAAATCTTTTCTAAAGCCCAGATTATCTCTCTTTTATTAGCCTTTGTATTAACTAAAAAAACATATTTGGGTTTATCAAATTTTTTTAAGCTTTTTGAGCTTTCAGAATCTTTAAGTCCACTCAATACATTTGCTTTTTCAGTTATATATCTCGATTTAATAATCTCGAATGGGGTCTTTTTAGAACTCATTGGTTTTTCTCACTTTTTATTAATATAGTGTTTATATCATCAAACGCTGAATCAATTATAATTAGATTTGTTGAGAGAGCTAAATTATATCCATTAACCGCTAAAACATCTATAAGAGCTTTTTTAGGAATGTTTCTCATGCATCTTTTTAGATTATTAAACGTTCCTGATTTCCCTAAAACTAAAACTCTTTTGTCTATTAATTTAATAGCGTCTAAAAATTTAGATACTTGCTTTGTTTTTTCAACTTTATCATCTGATAATTTTAAAATACATGCATTTCCCACAGCTATTCTCTCTGCAATGAGGGATCTAATTGCTGCTTTTCTCTCTTTTTTATTTACTTTAACATGTTGATCAAATTTCGGTTTAGGTCCAAAAACTATTCCACCACCTTTATATTGAGGAGCACCAAAAGACCCTTGTCTAGCTCTTCCAAGCCCTTTTTGCCTATGCGGCTTAGCTCCTGTTCTATTAATTTCCTTTCTACCTTTTGTATTTGCGGACCATTGACGTGCGTTATTTCTGAGTGCTACCAAATAGTCTTTTATCAATTGAGAGTTTTTTACTAATTTCAGATTTTTATCATCAATAGATTCTTCACCTATTTCTTTACCATCAATGTCGTATTTTTTAAGTGTAGCCACTTTAGCCTCTTATTATTTTTTGCTTTTTTTGTCAGCTTTAATTTTCTTAATAGATCTTGACATGAAGATTAGAGAATTTCTCATGCCTGGAATCGCCCCTTTTATTAATAAAAGGTTTTTTTCAACATCAACATCTATTACTAAAAGATTTTGAACAGTCATGTTATCTCCTCCCATACGAGAGGCTCTTTTTCCTCCAGGAAAACATCTACCAGGACCCGTTATCCATCCAGTTGACCCGCCAAGCCTATGTGATCTAGAGCAACCATGAGTTGCATTCATTCCAGCAAAACCATAAAGTTTCATCAGACCTTGGAAACCTTTTCCTTTAGACTTTCCAATAACGTCAATATAATCGCCTTTTTCAAAATAATCCGCCTTAAATTCTTGTCCTGCTGAGTATTCATCAATATTATCAACTTTCGATTCAATTAATTTATCTAAAGGGCTTAACTTCACTTTGTCAAAATGTCCTTTCATTGGTTTATTTGGGTTTTTCTTTACTCCCGATCCGATTTGAATAGCGTTATAACCATCTGTATCTTTTTTCTTAATTTGAACAATAAAATTTGGTGTAGCTTCAACTACAGTACATACAACCATATTGCCTTTTTCATCGAAGGCTTGAATCATCTTTCTTTTTTTTCCGATCAACGTAATGGACATTTTTTAATTCCTTTAATCTTAAAAATAATCGTTAAATTACCCATATTTGAAAAGCAATTATTACTAATCAAATATAGCGCTAACAAAATAGGTTAACAAACCGCTTGATTTTGCTCAATGATTTTTTTTACAAACCATAGCAACCAAGTGCGTTTGAGAAAATAATATATAAAAATAATGAATTGATCACAAGAAATTATTATTAAAAAAAAA
>JAAKFW010000056.1 GCA_011064905.1 Candidatus Anoxychlamydiales bacterium
ATAGATAAAGCAAAAAAGATTTTAATTAATTTAGAGAAAAATGAAGCTAATGGAAATCCTGCTAAGATAAAAAAAACAAAAAGCAGAGATCAATTTATGCTCTTCGATATAAAAGATAAACTAAATGAAAAAATAAAAAATGTTATAAAAGAGATAAAAGAGATAGATACAGATAGACTAACTCCAATAGAAGCGCTTCAAAAGATCTATAGCTTAAAAAAGAAAATTGATTCGCAAAACTAAAATTTTTTTTAAAAAAGAAAAATTGGTTTTTATGACATTTAACAAAAATCTTTTAGATAAAATGCCTTCAAAATATGGTGTTTACATCATGAAAGATTTTTCAAATAGAGTTTTATATGTTGGAAAAGCCAAAAATTTAAAAAACAGAATAAAACAGTACTTTTTTGGTAAAGATACAAGAGCGAGCGTTTCATTTTTAGTAGATCAAATCTCTTCTATTGACATCATCATAGTTTCAAATGATAAAGAAGCTCTAATTTTAGAAAATACTCTCATAAAAAAACATCAACCAAAATACAACATTCTACTTAAAGATGATAAAACTTATGTAAGTATTATGATTAATGCCTCTCACAAATGGCCAATGATCAAACTCGTTAGATTAAAAACACAACCTAAAGATAAAAATCTATATTTTGGACCATATACAAATATAAAAGCTGCGAGATCTGTAAAAGACTTACTCCTTAAACTTTCCCCCCTACGTCAATGCTCTAATAGTGAAATTCAAAATAGAACAAGACCTTGTATATTATTCGATATTAAAAAATGTATAGCTCCTTGCGTTAATAAATGCACAAAAAAAGAATACGATACCTTAGTCGAAAATGTAGTAGAGTTTTTAAAAGGTAAAGATCCTACTATTTTAAAAAATCTTAAAAGTAAAATGAAAATAGCCTCTAAAAATTTAGAGTATGAAAAAGCAAACGATTTTTTAAATCTTATAAAACAGATAAAACACATAAGACTAAATCAATTCGTAGATATTTTATCTGCTAAAAATTCTGATGTTTTAGGCATATACATTGAAGATCACTTTGTAATGATCGTAAAGTTAATATTTCTGCAAGGAAGATTAACTACATCTGAGCACTTTTCTTTTTTTGAAATCATTTCTCCAAAAGAAGAAATTTTAGAAACCTTTTTACTTCAGCACTACTCAAAAACAACATCCTCTAAAGAAATAATAATTCCTCTAAAACTTAAAAACATGAAAATCATCGAAAAAATCCTATCTAAAGATCAAAAAAAAATAAAAATAACCCACCCAATAAAGGGTAAGAAAAAAGAGCTTATAAAGCTAAGCTTAGAGAATGCGAAGGCACTATCTATACAGCAAAAAGACCAAAAGTCTTTAAATGAGAAAAAATTACTTCAACTTCAAGAGAGTTTAAAACTCACTAATTTCCCTCACAATATCATCTGTTTCGACACCTCTAACATATCAGAGACTTCTAAAGTAGCTGCCATGGTAACTTTTATAGATGGAGAAAAAGAAAAATCTAAACTAAAACTTTTTAAAATAAGAACCTCAAAAAAAGGTGATATAGCAGCTTTTGAAGAAATTTTATATCGCCACTTTTCAAAAATAAAAAATTTTCCGGATCTTTTAGTCTTAGATGGAGGGAAAGCTCATTTAAATATCGCTATAAAAATTTTAGATAAATTAAATATTGCAAACGTTGATGTTATCTCTATCTCAAAAGAGTCAGCAAAACACACCAAAGCTTTAACTAAAGAAAAAGTTTTTATCCCCCATTTAAAAGAACCTGTTTTTATTAAACCAACATCTCCCACTCTCTTTTTACTACAAAAAATTAGAGATGAAGCGCACAGGGCAGCTATAGGTTTTCATAAAAAAGTAAGAGCTAAGAAAACAATAACTACAAAACTTGTAAAAATCCCAGGAATTGGTCATAAAAAAACTCTAATGCTTTTAAAAACTTTTAAAAGTATTGCAAACTTAAAAAAGGCTAAGAGAAAAGATATCGAAAAATTAAAGATTTTGAATTCGAAAGATATCGAAAAAATCTTGAAGCTTTAATCTCAATGACACATCTTTTCTTTACATATAATAGTCTATAAATAAGCATGTTATAGGCAAACTAAGTATAAAAGCTGGATAAAACGGCACTCCAATAGTTATTAACCCCTGAACAATTTCTCCACCATAATAGCTACTATAAAACACTGCTAAAAATCCAATGCTTCTTAAGGCAATGTGCGCAATAGTATCCAACATAATAGCTACTATAAAACACTGCTAAAAATCCAATGCTTCTTAAGGCAATGTGCGCAATAGTATCCAAAGCATCAAAAAACTTGTCCTTTGATTTTACTGGAGTTGCTAAAACGCCACTATGTCTAGCTGAGACACTTGAAGCTGCTGCAGAACTCATAAATAACTCTCCTTTTGATTAGAAAAAAAATAATATATTCTAATTTTTTATAATTCAAAAGAAAATTCTTCAAAAAAGTCTTAAAATTTTAATCTTATTTTTAAGAGTTATGGCTGGATATAATTTTTTATATGCAGCCATAACTTTTTAAAAAAAATCTTGTTTTCATAGACAATGTAGATCTAAAGAGCCCTTAAAATACTGATATTTTTTAATGAACTTTAAATTTCATTTCACCAAATAAAAAAAACTACTTCTCTTTTATTGTAAAAATAAATTCCTTATCGTAATCCAAATGCTCCAAAAGTAGCTTTCCTATCTTCTCTTCGATATTTAACAAAAACTCTTTTTTATCATCTAAAGTATCTACCTTTGCGATAATCTCTAGTTTATCTTTTTCATCTACATTTACTTGAACTCTATTTTTCTTATCTGGATAGATGCTATCAAAGTATTTTTCAATATAGTTTCTAATGAGCTTTGTATCTACATCAGTTTTATTTTTTTTCATTAAAACTTTTAAATACTGTTTTTTATGAAGTTGATAAAATGAGATAAATAGGATAAAAGCTGAAGCTAAAATAAAAAGTCCAATTTTTAAAACTATTTCCGGGTTATCTAACATATAGTTTATGAAAGACTCTATAAATTCCGGTTTATAATATAGCATAACAAAAAATGAACCGACAGAAATTATCAGCATCATAAAAACTAAATGAATAGCTGATATGAGAACTTGCATTACTCTCATTTAAAATCCTTCGTATTCTTCTTCATTACTTACAACAGTCTCAAGCTCATCTTCTTCTTCATCATCTTCTTCTGCCTCTGCTTTTGGCATTTCAGCTAAAAGATTTTTAAAAATAACATGTACAGAGCTTACATGAAGGCCTGTATATTTTGAGATATCTTCAATTATTTTTGACTGAATCTCATCTGATTTTTCTGGAATTGCTATTCCAAACTTAATATTTACTTCTAACTTTACAGATACTGAATGTTGCTTTTGATCTTGCTCTATGTGTATTGCCGAAAAACTCTCTTGAGCATCTCTTCCGAGCAATGAATCTATAAGACCTTTAGAAACTAAATGGATTCCCTCAATTTTATTTAAAGCTTTAAAAACGATTGATTGAAATACCTTAGTTTCTATATCCCTTGAAAATGTTGTCTCAGGAAGTTGGATCTCTTTTGTATCCATTTCTTTAAAATTATCATTCATATAAAACCTCTTTTAAAAATTCTAATCTCCATTTTAGTTTAATTTGAATTTTCTTAAAACTACTTTTCTTTTATTTCAAAATATATGAAAATTAAAGCTAAGAAAAATCAATCAAAATAATTGTTTATGAACCCAACTATTCAAGTTATAATTAACACTGTTTTACCAGTAATTTGCTGGCTATTTTGCGCTATAAATAGCTCAAAATTAGCATATAAAAAAAAAAGAGATGCTCAATTGTGGTTCATGCTTGGACTATTTTTTGGGATTGTAGCTTTAGTCATAATCTATTTTTTAAAACCTTTAAAAAGTTTTAAAAAAAATACTCAAAGAATTTCTACAAAACATCTAACCAACCATTTCGCTGTCTTAAAAACTGATAATAACTATTGGTATTATTTGGATAACACTAAAAAGCAAATAGGTCCTATGAGCTTAGAAAAGCTCTATGATTTTTATTTGAAACAAAAAATCTCAAATTATACATACGTATGGAACGATACTATGGACAATTGGAAAAGACTAAAAGAGATATCTTCTCTATCGAAAATCTTAAAAAAAACTACCAGCTAGCTTTAAAAACACCTGGAATAAATCCACTAGAGGCAAGTTCTCTAAAACATAGTCTTGATAATTTAAATTTTCTTAAGTATCCTCTAGATCTACCGGTTCTTTGGCATCGATTTCTAAGTCTTACTTTTGAAGAGTTTTTTGGAAGAGCGTTTAAAGCATAAACAGCTGCCATTCTATCTTCATCAGATTTTGTCATATCGACAATAATTTTTTTGAGCTCTGCTCTTTTATCCTTTTTTTTAGCTACTAGTCTTTCTTTTTTCTTTTGTTTTTCAACAGATGATTTTTTTGCCATATTTTTCCTTTAAAATTATTTTTTACGAGCAGGGCCCTTTTGTCTTTGTTTTCTGTTTGGATCTCTTTTGTTTATAACGTATAGTCTGCCTCTTCTTCTAACTAGCTTATCGCCTTTCGAAGGATCAGCTTTCACAGATGCTTTTACTTTCATAAAAATTCCTTAACATAATTTGATAAACCATTTTATTTTATTTCGTTTTTTTTTTCAATCTTCTTGAAGAATTTATTTATTTTACATATCATAGGACCTTATTAAAAAATAATTAGGCACAAAAAATGAAACGCACATATCAACCCTCAAAGAAAAGAAGAAAGAAAAAATTTGGATTTAGAGCAAGAAACAAGACTAAAGATGGCAGAAACATCATTAAAAGAAGAAGAAGAATCGGCAGGAAAAGGCTCACAGCTTAAGTTTTTACTTCCTAAATCTTCAAAAATTCTGAAAAAAAATGAGTTTAAAGCTTTAAATTCGTCAAAATATAGACTTAAAGGATCATATCTAATTTTAGATTATAGATTCAATGAAAGTATATCTAACCCAAGATTTGGTATCACAATCCGATCTAAAATCGCAAAAGCTCATATAAGAAATAAATTTAAAAGACAGATCCGTGAAATATTTAGATTAAATCAACGTAAGCTTGATAAAAACCTAGAAATTCTAGTTATCTCAAAAAAAAATTCAAAAGATCTAAACTATCAAGATCTAGAAAAAGATTTTTTGAATTTAATCTCTTACATCAAAAAATAGTCTTTAATTCAAAAATCTATTTTCCTTCTATTTCTTTACTTGTTTCAGAAAATTTCGCATATAATACCATTTCTAAAAATTAGTTATCAAAAATAATTAAATAAAAAAAAACCATTAATATGTAAACTTGCCTCCTTCATCAACGACAACTTAGAAGAATAGGATAAAACATATTAATGTTTTTGTTTCTTATCGTGTCTGAAAAGCGAGCAGAGACGATGCTGCTTGAATTTTCTTATGCGAGTCCAGCATGGCTGAATAAATATTTACAATTGTTTGATATCTTGAAATAGATTTTAAATAGATATAAGATACAGCATCTAGATTATTTCTTGAAACTGAATACGTCCACATGAACCTAAGAAAAGCTAAACTAGTTATATATCTATTAGCTATCCTGTCTATACCCTTATATTTAAATGATTTTTCTTCTTCGGATATATTATGTTTAAGAATGTCATTAAGATATGTTTTTGCCGTCTCTAAAAGGCGAGCCTCAACAAGTTCAAATGCTTTTTCATTAACGAATGGTGCTTTTATTAAACTAGTTTGACCTGTTACCGGCATACTTATTTCTTGAGAATGTCCCTCCACTTCCATGGGTGTAGTATCTGATGGTTTTTTTGGGACCTCTTTAAAGAGATCATTAAACGTTTCTGATATTTTATTTTGTAGCATTTTAATGTGCATCGCTTGCCCCTTTAATTCCTCGTAACAATCATCAATTTTTGCGTTGCTGATAATTGCATTAAAATATGTTGCGTTAGGTATACTTGAACTTGCTGAACTTGAAGATGCCATATCTCCTCCTTTTTTTTATGTTTTAGTATTTATTTCTTTTTTATCCCCTCTATTAAATCAGCTATTTTTAGATTTAGCTCAGCATTCATGATTTTCTCAGATATGTTCTCTAACAATCTTTTAATTTCTTCGTCTTTTTCTTTTATATGATCTAAAGTTTTTTGAGCTTTTTCTAAATATTCTTTAGATTTTTTATATTTACCTTCACTAACTTCATCAGCTAAGAAAAGATAAGCTTTAGAGAGCTTTAAAAAAATCTTATCTAGGCCAGACTCTAGTTTATTTTTAAAATCAGATTTATTTTCACAAAGATCAATTGCACTTTTGAGATACTCAATTGCTTTTTCATAATTTTCAATTGCAATTGTAAAACGCTCTAAAGATACATAGAAATCTCCTAGATTAGTTACGTTAGATGTCAAATCCAAACGCATCGTTTTTTTTTCAGCAAGATTTGTAACATCTTGCTCAATAGCTTGTATATATAAACGGCTTGCTTCTTCAAATGCATCTATTGCTTTTTGAGGCAACTTACTCTCAACATAAATTCGAGCAATGATATTTTTTTCAAATGCAATGTTTCTGTAATACATCTCTACAAAATCTTTTAAATATTTTTTTTCTATATCATTATCTGAACTCCCTAATCTCTCTAAACAACTTTTTAGCTCATTTTCTAAAGATTGTATTTTCTCTAATTTTTTTTTAATATCTAACTGAGATTGAATGTCTCTTTCATTTGAAAGTTTAAAATTATCATTTTTGTGTGGTACAAAAGATTTATTTTGATGAGAAAATAATTCACCAGCCCTTTCTAATAGACTTTGTAGGTTTTTATGAAGCTCAGGATCTCTTGATTCGAAACCTAAAGCTCTTATACATATTCCAGCAACATATCCAAAGTGTTCTTCCTTAAAAAGATCCCTGGCTAGATCATAGCTACTTTTAATCCCAACATCGTTTCTTAAATTGAAGTTTTGCACGAAATTAGAAATAGAGTTACTTAAACCTTCGTTTGGAATCATATTAGTGGCATTAACATGAAGACCTTTAGACAAACACATAGGACAATTATTATCATTAGATATTCTTGCATGTTGAAGGACAGCGTAAGAAGCGCTCTTTTTGCAATTAGCATGCGTATAAACTCTCTGAGCCGTATTGCCATATCTATCTAAAAAAGAGGCAGGCATATAATCTTCAGTTTTTTCTATTGCGCTCATCTTAATTTCCTTTGATATACTCGAGCTTGAAGATGCCATATTTTTTCCTTTTTTTAATTTTTATGTTTTAGTTATTTTTTCTCTGTTTTATGCAATCTTATTAAATTAGTCATTTTCAGATTTAATTCAATGCTTATGAGTTTTTCAGATAAGAGCTCTGATAACTTTTTTACTTCATCGTTTTTTTCTTTTGTATTTTCTAGAGTTTTTTGAGCTTTTTCTAAATAATTTTTAGCTGTTAAACAATCACCTTCTTGCACGAAATATTTGTCTGCTAAATAAAGATAAACTCTTGAGAGCTTGAAAAAAGAGTTATCAAGCGCATGCTCTAGTGTAAAATCAGATTTATTTTCACAAAAACTAATAGCTGTTTTAAGACACTTAATTAATTTTATATAATTAACTTCTGCATCCAAAAAACGATTTAAAGACACAAGCAAGGCTCCTAACGATTCTAAACTAGACTTGATATCTACAATCAAATCTCTTTTTGTTGATAAATCTAAATCTTTAACGTTTTGGATTTTTTCTAACAATAAAATTGCCTCTTTAAATATCTCCAGTGCTTTTCCTTGCATTTCATTTTGCAGGTATTTTCTACCAATATTATTTTTCTCGTAGGCTATAATTGTAAAATATATAACGGAGCATCTGCGTAATTGTTTTACTTGATCTAGATCTTGAGTTAGAGTTAATTTTTCTTTGCAATCTTTTATCATATTTAAATTATATTTAATATTTTGTAAATTTAGGCTGATACCTAACTGAGATTCTAAAATTTCATCTGCTGCTTTATCGAAAAGTAACCTTAAATTTTTATGATCTAGTGGATCGATTGATGTAAAACCTAGAGCTCTTTTACATATTTTATGAACACTCTCAAATTTCTCTTCTTTAAAAAAATGACAAGCCAAATTATAGCTACTTTTAGCATCTTTATAATCTCTGGACTTGAAGTTTTGGATAAAACTCGAGATGGCTTGATCTAATATTGTATTTGGAGTAACTCTATTCTCTCTAGAACAGCACATTGGACATCTGAAACCATTTTCATCTTTAAGCTTTTTAAAAGCTTCATATGAAGCTGTTTTTAAGCAATTTGAGTGCGTATAAGTTCTTTGAGCTATCTTGTCCTTTGCATCTCTAAAAATGCAAGGCATATAAT
>JAAKFW010000057.1 GCA_011064905.1 Candidatus Anoxychlamydiales bacterium
TAAAATATTTAAAAAATTTAAAGATGGAAAAATATTTATGCAAAATAATATATCAGAGCTTCAAAAAGAGCGCTTAAAGTATGTTCCGAAACTTCCGAAAACCTTAGAAGATATTTCTAAATTAGAAATTGATGAAAAAGAAAAAACAACATCAATTGATGATGCTAAAGAGTTAGAAAAGATTTTTTCAAACACTTTTGGCAAATCTATTGTTCATTTCAAACAAAAATCTGAAAATAAAGATAGCGCATCTTTAATTGTTGGAGTGGTTTTTTCTGGAGGCCAAGCGCCTGGTGGACATAACGTTATTTCAGGTCTTTTTGATGCTTTGAAAAGATTAAACCCTAAAAGTCAGCTTTATGGGTATTTAAATGGCCCATCTGGAGTTGTGGATTGTAAATATATAGAATTAACAAAAGAAAGTGTTGATAGTTACAGAAATTTGGGGGGATTTGATTTAATTGGATCCGGTAGAACGAAAATTGAGACCGATGAGCAATTAGAAAAATCTTTGATTTGTGCAAAAGATTTACAGTTGGATGGAATAGTAATTATTGGAGGGGATGATTCAAATACTAATGCCGCTATTTTAGCTGAATATTTTAAGAAAAAAAACATCTCAACTAGCGTTGTTGGAGTTCCCAAAACGATTGATGGTGATTTAAAAAGCTTTGAGGTTGAAATATCTTTCGGTTTCGATACTGCTTGCAAAGTCTACTCTGAGTTAATTGGTAATATTGCTAAAGATGCAATTTCAGCAAAAAAATATTATCATTTTATAAGACTGATGGGTAGATCAGCTTCTCACATCGCCCTTGAGTGCGCTTTAAAAACACATCCGAATGTAGTTTTGATTGGAGAAGAAATTTTAAAAAAGAAAAAAACTCTTAAAGTAATAACGAATAAGATTGCCGATGTTATTGAAAAAAGAGCACTCAGTAACAAAAATTATGGCATTGTTCTAGTTCCTGAAGGTCTTATTGAATTTATCCCTGAATTTAAAAGTTTGATATCAGAACTCAACAAGCTTCTTGCAACGGGAGAACAAGCTGAAAAAGAGCTCGCTAATCAAAAAGATAAGATGGAGTATATAAAAACAATCCTCTCAAAAGAGTCCAAACTTTGTTTTGAGATGCTACCGAAACAAATTCAACAACAACTTCTTTTAGATAGAGATCCTCATGGTAATGTCAAAGTATCGCAGATAGAGACCGAAAAACTTCTTATTGAAACAATTAAAAAAGAGCTTAAAAACAGAGCCTTTGAGGGTGCATTTAATGCTCTTTCCCATTTTTTTGGATATGAGGGCAGATCGGGGATGCCAACGAATTTTGATGCCAATTATTGCTACTCATTAGGTCATGTAGCAGCTCTTTTGATAAATGAAAAGTTATCTGGTTATATGAGCTCTCTTGGCAATTTAGATAAAGATGTGAGCGATTGGGTGGCTAAAGGAGTGCCTATCACATCTTTAATGAATCTAGAACTTCGCCATGGCAAACAAAAACCGGTTATAAAAAAAGCTTTAGTAGAGCTTGATTCTAAGGCATTTAAGTATTTAGTTGAAAATAGAGAAAAATGGGCTTTAAATGACTATTATATGTATCCCGGCTCTATTCAGTACTTTGGAAATTCAAAGGTAACTGATGCTACGCCTATCACGCTGAGCCTAAAGTGATTGTAAAAAAGAAGTAAAATCTTTTTTTTAAGAGAACTTTATGTTATAATTAAAGTGAAAAAAATAAAAAAGAGTGAAATATATGAGTTATTTATTTCCGGTTAATCCGATTAATAAATCTACGAATACAGAGAAAATATCAGCTATTGAAAAAATAGGTGACGATCCAAAAGATGGATCTCATGATCTCGATTATCAACAACATAAAGAAGAGAAAGAGCTTGAAGAAAAAGTTGCAAAACTTATTAATCAATCAGAGCTCTCAAACTTCTCGAATGCATTGGAGTTAACGGATCTTGATCTTAGAACAAAAACAAAGCTTTTAGAAATAGCAAAAAATACAGCCGCTACATTTTTGAAAAAAGAGCTATTAACTATTGCAAAAAGCATTTTATCTATTTCTGCTACTCAAGAAGATATAGACGATCTAGATGATGATGATTTAACTATCTCAGAGCAGCTTGCAAGAATTGTAATGAAAGTTGCAAAAGAAAAACCCAAAACAGTAAAAAATAGAGTTGCTAGGGCAAAAGCTTTAGATGATAAAAGCGCAGGTTTTTTAGTTCACTATTGTAAAGACATTTTAAAAAGAAAAATCGAAATTCAAAAAAACAAATTTAAATCTCAAAAGCTTAATAAAGAACAGCTTTCTAAATTATTAAAGAAATGATTTTTCAAAATATACCGAAATAACTCTAAATTTATCACACACACAGCTTCTCAATCTTTTGGCTATTGCTGAGCCTGGCGAAGCTATATTAAAAAAACCAAAAATAGCCTGTTTAAAATCATCATTTAAAGCTTTTTGAAAAATATGGGGTAAATCAATAAATTTTAGAACCTCTTTGTTGTTTTTAAGTATATTAAATTGCAAAGCTGAGAATGCCGGCGGTAAAATAGACTTTATAAATACAAGATCTTTCTTAAATTCGTTCTAGGAATCCCTCTTTGCAAAGGATCTCCCAAAATTGAATAAAAAAGCTAGAATGCATCAAATTAAATATTTAATTGAGATAGGTTCATGATCTTCGGTTAAATAGTTTATATTCTTTTTTTATTTGTGAAGTCGTAATATCAACAAAAGGATTTAATCAAACTATTTTTAATTTTAATTTCGAAAGGTCTAATTTTTTATATTCAATTTTTATTGTTCATGTTATAATTGGAGTAATTAACAAAAAGCTTGAAAGGTTATGACTGCTCTAGATCCTTCTAAAACTTCAACTCTTATTAAAGTTCCGCCAAAGGCGATTGAAACAAAGGTTTTACTTGCTTCAAAAAGCAAAGGAGCTGAAACAGCTAAGAAAATTAACTATTGGGCGTTTTTTGGATTAATGTTTTTTACTATTGGAATGATCGCTATAACAGTTGCAACATGTGGCTTAAATCAAATTATTTTTCATGCAACAGTAGCTACATTAGATACAGTTTTAGGATCTGGGGCTATTGGGTTAACTATAGGATCTATATTTATTACTAAAGCTTTGATTGATAAAAACAAAAATATAAATATTCTAAAAAAAACCGGTCTTGTCGGAATTTCAAATAAAGATGCAACTACTTGTTGGTTAAATTCTCTAATGCAAATGCTTTTAAATATTCCTGATCTTAAAGAAACTCTAAAACTCAACCCTCATTTTAAGAAGTTTATTGACAAGTACGAAAAAGCTTTAAAAGAAGATATAAAGATCGACTCTATTGCTTTGAGGGAATTTTTAAAAACAATATGTCCAGACCTTAGAGAAGAGAGTCATGCCTACCATGATTCTCATGAAGTCTTGAAAGCAATTTTAGATTTTTTTAAAAGCTCAAATTCTAATCTTAGAAATACCATGATCGTAAAGAATCATTTTTTACACCCAGATGGCACAACAACAACAGGAGAACAGCGTCTTGAAGATACAGGAGTATTAGAATTGACGCCTCCTGCTAAAAAACAAAAAATAGATAATCTTAAAAGATGGCTTTCTGCAAAATTTTCATCTGTTCAAAATAATGAAGTAGTCGAAATAGATACGATCCGAAGATATGAACCAAAAAAGTATTTTTTTGGTCTTATGACAAGGCAAGAAGAGATTAAAAAAACTAATATTTTAGAAGAGATAAAGCTCTCTTTTGCTCCTAATGATTTATTTCTTAATCTTCAAAGATTTGAATTAGATAGAAAAACAAATCGGATAAAAAAATTAAATAATACCGTAGAAATTCCCGTTAACCTAGAGATAAGCAAAAATCATTTTGAAAGCAATTTAGATGCAAGTTATGAACTAAATAACTTTATTTGTCATATAAATATGCATTACATCGCTTATGTAAAAAAAGGAAGCTCTTGGTTTAAATGTAATGATAATAATGTTACAAAGATATCTTTAATAGAAGCTTTAAAAGCATCCGAAAATGCTTATTTAATTCATTATAAAAAACTAGGTTAGATCTTCTTCTTCTTCTTCTTCAGAATTTTCAATATTTTCATCTAAAGTTAAAGGAATCTCTTCTTTAACCATAACTTTCTCATTATCAGGGATTAATATAATATCTTTCCATCTGCCTTTTTTATATCTAAACCAATAGATAATGCTAAGTATAATTGCGTAGCTTGCCGCTAAAATCCAAGCTACCTGAACCGGCAGGGAAAATTTTACAACGATAAGATAAACCGGCAAAAGTAAAAATATCCAAACTGAAAAAGAACCTGCCAACAATAAAAAAAGAGTATCTCCCGCAGCTGTTAAAAGCCCAGCGAAAATCCATCTTATCCCTTGAAAAAAAAGATAGATAAAAACGCATAGAAGAGAAACCTTCATTGCAGTATAAAATGAAAAACCGCTAGTTTCTTGCCAAAGTAATATTTTATTTTCTAAATTACCTGGAATTAAAAAATCTACAATAATCTTAGGATCAAATACTAAAAAAACAGAAACTATAACTGTAAAAATCACTAAAAGTTTTAAGCTAGATTTTAATAGAGAGTGAATTAAATCTATCTTTTTAGAACCAATAAAATTACCAGCAAGCGCAGCTACTGCTCGATTTAGTCCATCGAAGAAAAAAGATAGTAAAATTACTATACTTTGACAAATACTAGATATAGTAATATGAACTTCTGAAAGGCTTGTCATCATCATATAAAAGATCGTCCATCCAACAATCTCTAAAGCAAAAAATACAGCAGGGGGAAGCCCCACTTTGACACATTTTTTAAAAATAGAAAAGTTAAATCTCCATTTTGTCGTGCCGTATTTTTCTCTATTTTCCTTTTTAAAAAATATAATACCCAAAACTATAGCTTGAAAAATCGTTCCAATTCCCGTTGCTATCGCCGCTCCTTTCATTCCGTATGCAGGGATAAAATTTTTGATTCCAAAAATTAAAATAGCATCTAAAACTAAATTCAGGAAATTTGCAATAATAGCCACATAAATTAATAATCTAGTTTGCCCTCGACCTATAAAAAATCCACTAAGAGCAGTCATTAAAGGATAGAAAGGCCCTAAAAGCATCAGATATCCAAAATATTGGATCTGTAAATCATCATAAGAAGTACCTCTAAAAATTAAAGGCCCAATAAAAAGAGCACAAGGAACAAATATAAGAATAGAAAAAAATGAAAACCAGATCATCTGCCAAACTGGAACTCCTATTTGATCATGAAGATCAGCCCCGTTATATTGAGCTACAAATACCTCAGACATAACTGTTAAAACTCCAAAACCTCCTAAAAAAGCCCAAGCAAGGGTGCCTGCATTTACAGATGCATTTAAAGCATCTAAAGAAAGCCTTGCTAAAAAACATCTATCTACAACGATCATCAACAAAGATGCTAAAGCGGAAATCATTAAAGGAAGAGCGATAGTCCAAAGCTCTTTCATGCTTCCTTGTTTAAATTTTGTTAAAGATCTAGAAGAATTCATGGTTTTTTGTTGCCCCTATAAAGTCTCATCTTATTGGCCAAAGCTATAGTTGGCAAGGTTATTTTTGAAAATATGAAAAAAAATAGTTGTTAAAAATACAATTTTATTTATTTTGCAAATTAAGAGGAAGAGATAATTATATGGAAAATTATGAAGATTATTTAAAATCTTTAAAAAAAGCTAGAAGATTTGTTAATTTTAACTCCAATAGAAGAGTAAGAAGAACTCTTTTAGATTTTTTATCATGGAAGTTAGGGTTTTGTAATCAAGAAGATGAAAAACTTATAGTCCCCAAAGATTTTTCTTTTCCTAAAATTAATAATCCATATGATGCGAGCAAACCCTGGGCTATGTGGGTTGGTCACTGCACGTTTTTAATTAAAGTTAACAACCTAAACATCTTAACTGACCCTATTTGGACTCAAAAATGCTCGCCAGTATCTTCATTTGGCCCCCAAAGAAAGCATCCTCCTGCTATTGATTTAAATCAATTGACTAAAGTTGATTACGTAGTGATATCTCATAATCACTATGATCATTTGGATAAGAAGACCGTTATAAATCTAAATAAGAAATTTCGAAACATAAAATGGATAGTACCTCTTGGAATGAAAAAATGGATGAAGAAAATAAAAATTGAAAATGTTTATGAGCTAGATTGGTGGGAGAGTTTTGAAGATGCATTTATTGAAATCTTTGCAACTCCTGCTCAACACTATTCTGGTAGATCGCTGTTGGATGGTAATAAAGTTTTATGGGTAGGATATGTAATAATTTCTAAAAGAGATCAAAAAAAGTTATATTTTACAGGTGATACTGGATATAACGAAATAGACTTTAAACATATTGGTAAAAAATTTAAATTCATGGATCTAAGTTTAATACCTATAGGAACATACGTTCCTAGAAAGTTCATGAATCCTGTACATATCGATCCTCAAGATGCTGTAAAAATCCACAAGGATGTAAACTCTAATTTTTCTGTAGCCATGCATTGGAAAATCTTTAATCTTTCAGATGAAGCTATGATTCAACCGCCATATGAGCTATATTTGAGCTTGCAAAAGGAAAACATTGATTTGAGTAAGTTTAGAGTGTTAGATCCAGGAGCATATGTTAATTGGTAAAAACATTTTTTTGACTATAAGAGTCAAATTCTTTTTTTTTATTCAGTGGCTAAAGTCTATTAGATACTATTTAAATCTAAGATTTTTACTTTTTGATCTTTTGTTTTCATTAGCTTATTTCTTTTTAAATCCCTATAGAATTTCTAGAAAATTTTTAGAAAAAAAATTTAATAAAAAAATCTATGATTATGGAGAAACTCCAATAATCGAGATGGAAAAAATGATAAAGTTTTTTGAAATTACTTCAAATACTACTTTTTTAGAACTTGGAGCGGGCAGAGGCAAGGTGAGTTTTTGGCTCTATTTTTTTTTTAAATGCAAAGTTATAGCAATAGAACAAGTTCCAATATTTGCAAAAATTGCATGTTTTTTTATTAAACTCTTTAGAATCAAAAAAATAGAGTTTTTATGTAAAGATATTTTTACATTTGCATTTGATCTAAAAAATATAGATATCATCTATCTTTATGGAACGACGCTGCCAACAGATAAAATAAAAACCTTAATAAAAAAATTTAGAAAGTTATCTTCCTCTGTTAAAATTATTACAATTAGTTATACTCTTGACCAATATGATAAAGATTTTATCACAGAAAAAAGCATTGATATATCTTTTCCATGGGGAAAGACAAAAGCTTATTTAAATATTAAAGGAGAAAAAAAATGCATTTAAAAAAGTTAAATGACGGAAATGAAATACCGATGATTGGAATGGGAACTTGGCTGCAAACTGAAAAAGACAATTGTATTAACGCTATAAAATATGCAATAAGAATTGGATATAGACATATCGATACAGCAGATATTTATGATAATCATGAACTTGTAAAAGATGGCATTAAAGGTTTTAGCCGTGAAAAGCTCTTTATAACAACAAAGCTTTGGAAAGATTTTTTAGATCCAAAACTCGTTGAATCCGAATGTGACAGAGCTTTAATGGAACTAGATTTAGATTATTTAGATCTATATTTAGTTCATTGGCCAGATAGAACAAAACCTTTAGCTGAAATATCATATGAGATGTTAAAGCTAATAGAAAAAGGCAAAGTAAAAAGTATAGGAGTTAGCAACTATACGATTAGTCATTTGCAAGATCTAATAGATCAAGGTATAAAAATTGCTGTCAATCAAGTAGAATATCACCCATTTTTAAATCAAGAAGCGCTTTTAAATTTTTGCACAAGGCATTCGATTTCAGTAATTGCATATTCTCCACTTTCTAGAGGGAAGGTTTTCAATGATCCTGACATTAAACATCTCTCTAAAAAACATTCAAAAACAGCCGGTCAAATCACTCTTAGATGGATGATTCAAAAAGATATTATAGTTATCCCAAAAGCAACATCTGAAAAACATATAAAAGACAATTTTGAAATTTTTAATTTTGAGTTATCTTTAGATGATATGGAAAAAATTGATGAGCTAGGAAAAATTAAACCTCAAAGACTTATCAATCCTGAATTTGCTGATTTTGGATATTGATTAAGATAAGTATCTAAGATATAATCCTTTTTAAAATAAATAAGT
>JAAKFW010000058.1 GCA_011064905.1 Candidatus Anoxychlamydiales bacterium
TTTGGTAAAAAAATATTTTACTCAAACAAAGGATTTTTTTTAATCAAATAAAAGCTAACTCACAGAATTACAAAAAGATAAACTAGCAACTGAGGTTAACAGTTCTTCATTGGGCTGTAATATTAGGTAATGAGAAAATCCTTAAAACCATTTTAAATCAAATAAAGCCAGAAGATAGATTGTCAATTCTAAATATGCAAGATGATAAAGGCTGGAGCATCTTTAAATGGGCTATAATAAAACAAGATATAAACTTAATAAAAACTATATTTTCTTTTCTTCAAGATGTAGATAAATCTTTTTTAGTTACGCGTATAGATCAATTCAAAAGATCTTACCTTCATTATGCAATACATACACGTAATAATGAGATAGTAAAATTGCTTTTAGATCAGTGTATATTTGAAAATGATCAAACTAATTTAGCATTGAAAGAAGGCGTTTCAGGGCAAACAGTTCTTCATTTTGGAGCGAACATTTTGGATGCTGAAACATTTGAAGTGTTGTTAGTCAAGTTGCTTCCAAATAAATTTGTAAGATCTAAGGCTATTCAAAAGTTAGATAATCTAAATCAAACTCTTCTTCATAAAGCTCTAATCCGATCAGATATTAATATATTAAAGATCATAATGAGAAATATTCTATCAGAAGATATGCAAAAATGCTTGTTTGCAAAAGATATAGAGGATAAAACAGCTCTACATTTGGCTATGCTAAATGGTTTATCAGATAGCTGTGTTAGTTTTCTTTTAAGTGCTGTGAATCCAAAAGATCTAAAATCTTATGTCAGGATGGAAGATAAAACAGGCAGAGCAGCTATTCATTATCTTAGCTATGAAAAAGACACACTTAATAAACTTATCTGTTTATTTCAAAAAGTAAAAAGCTGTTCAAAAGATGATTTTACATATAAACAAAATATAATGGATATTTTATTAGACTGTGACGATCTTGGCAGATCGTTTTTGCATAAAGTCATTTTAATAGGCGATTCTTTTTCTTTAAAGGTTATTTTTGATCAATTTGATGAAAAAGACGAAGAGAAAAAAAGCATGCTATTGAACCTGCAAGACGTAAATGGTAAAACAGCTCTGCATTATCTATTTACAATGTCTTCTGAAATAAAATCTAAAATTGGTCTTGATGAAGTTGTAAATCTTTTTGAAAATTTTTTAAGTTTTATTCCAGAAAAATATATTGCCTATTTTTTGAGTATCAAAGATAAGTCAGGTAACTCTCCTTTTTCCTATTCGTTCAGATTTTTTCAAAAAGATATTAGAGGGATTTTACGTTTGCTCAATAAAGTTCCTCCAAGTGATAGAAGAGCTGTTTTAGAGGCAAGATTAGACGAGATGGACAATACTATTTTGCATTATCTTGCAAGGATGAATCAAGAAAGACTTTTAATTGAGATATTAAAATGTGTACTAAATATAAATGATAAAAAGCATCTTTTAGAGCTAGTAAATGAAAAAAAAGCATCGATAATTGATCTTATTCAACAATATGGGATTTTAGATATGCGTTTGGTTGAATTTATAGCTCTTTTTCCTGAAGATAGAGCTTTTCAAGAAATGCTTGAAAAAAAGCTTTTTGCATTTGGTTATCTATTTGATGAAGACGCAGCTAATAGTCTAAATCAAATAGTTTAAATCAAAATTGGTAAATATATTTTGCTGCCAAAATATAAGAATCTTAGATTTTTAAGTTTTTGCTTGCTTTTTGCTAAGTTCGATTTTAAAGTTAAATTTGAGATATAAATTATCTGGAAAAGTGTTTTACTTAAAAAGATCTATTTTTATAAACTTTTATCTTTCTTTTCAAAAAAGATATTTTTTCTTAAAAGGAATGTGTTATGGATGAAAATTCGTCTTCGAATAAAAATAATATTACGCAAGATCTAGATTTTACAAAAAAATTAGATCGCCTCTCTTCTAATGAAGATAAAATAAAGCTATCTTTAGAAGAGATGAAAAAGGCTATATCTAAAGAAAGTAGACCTGATTTCAAAACTTTTTGGGATATAAAAAATAGATGTTTAGTAATATTTAAGACACCTCTAAATGAAGTTTCTAGAGCAGTTTTTTGGAAAGAATATATTGGGCTTTCTAATGAAGTTAAAAGACTTAAAAATATATTAAATGAGCAAACTAATTTTGAAGTTCAGCAAATTGATTTAGCAATAAATTCATTAGAAGAGGATTTAAAAAAGTACGATGATGTTCTTCTTTCAATTAAAACAATCGAGATCAGTGAAAAGATAACCTTTCTTTTATCAAAGAAAAGTTTTTATATTAAGACTCAAAAAGAGTTAAATCTTTTGAGTGCATATGCTGCGAGAGTAAACGCTCTTAGGAAAGAAATTATAAAAACTCAAATGAGAATAAGTGTTAAAAATAAATTTTTAAAAAGACTAGGTACTATTGGAGATATAATTTTTCCAAAAAGAAAAGATTTAATAGGTGCAATTAGTGAAGAATTTTTGATTTCAATAGATACTTTCACTGAGAAGTTTGATCTTAAAAAAGTCTCATTTTTTGTTTTAAAAGATGAAATTAAAAGCCTTCAAAATCTAGCTAAAAAATTAACTCTAAATACTGAAGCATTTACCAATTGTAGATTGATGTTATCTAAATGTTGGGATAGAGTAAAACTCGCTGAAAAAAGCTACAAAAAAGAGAGACAAAAATCTAAAGAATTTATAGATCAAGCTCTTTTAAAAATCGGGAAATTGAAAAAGATTATTGAAGATAATCCCAAAGACAAATCGATTTCAAATGAAGAAAAAGATATTTTTGATTTTATAAAAACTTTTAGGTTGAAAAATGAGGATATCAAATTTTTAAAATTTAAAATAAAAGAAGCTAAAGCTCCAATGTATCTTAAAACGAAAAAGATAAAAGAAGAGAAGGTGAAGGTTGTAGATGAGAAAGAAAAAAATAGAAAAACAAAATTAGATCAAATTAAAAATGAGATTAGATCTCTTGTAGACAAATCCGATCTTTCTATAGAGGAGTTAGAGCTTGAAGAAAATCAAATCGAAGAAAAACTAAAAACCTTTGATTTAGCTAAATTTGAGAAGTTGATATTAGAAAAAGATTTTAGAGCGTTGCATCACTTAATTGAAGATAAAAAAGACAAACAATCTCTCAACTCTTCTGATGAAGTAAATCAGCTTTTTATAGTCTTTGAGAAAAAAAAGAAAAGAAGACAAACCTTAAAAAATCATTTAGATAATTTGAATAAACAGCTAGCTGGATCGGGGCTATGCTTTGAAAAAGCTATGATGTATAGAGATCTAATCGATGAAGAAAAACAAAGACTTCGAGATTTGGACAAGTCTATCCATGACCTTGAAGAAAAAATCGCTAATCTAGAAAGTAATTAACGTGTATTTAACTATTTTTGATCTAGATAAAACCCTTCTTAAAACAAACATCAGCTTTAAGTTTTATATATATCTATATAAAAAAAATAATTTTGATAAAAAATCAATTTTTAAACTTTTTTATTACTTCATTAAGTTTAAATATTTCAATATGGATATTCAAACTCTACATAAGGTAGTTTTTGATAAGTTTTTAAAAAACAGAAAATATAGCGTATTTTCAAAAGATATCGATCATTTTTTAGATAAATATTTAGATAAAATTTTTTACATGCCAGCTATTTTAGAGCTTCAAAAAGCTATGAAGGAAAATCACTATATTGCTATTTTTTCATCATCTCCCTCTTTTTTAGTCGAGCCAATTAGCAAAATTTTAAAAGTGAATGAATTTAGAGCGACTAAATATCTTTTTGATAAAGATGATAGATTTGAAAAAATAGAGCTAATAATGGATGGTGAAAAAAAAGCTAAAGATGCTCTAAAACTCATGAAAAGATTAAATATTACAAAAAAAAATGTATCGGTATATTCTGATAGCATTCAAGACTTAAAACTTTTTGAAGTTGCTCAAAAAAAAATAGCGGTTTCTCCATGCTCTAAACTTTATAAATTATCCAAAAAAAGAAACTGGCAAATTATATGAAAAATATCGGGTTTTTTGGAGGAAGCTTTGATCCTATTCATTTAGGACATCTCAACTTAGCTATTCAGATCTTAGAAAAATTAAAATTAGATAAAATTATATTTTGCCCAGCAAATGTATCGCCATTTAAAACTCTAAAACCACCAATAGCAAGTTCAAAAGATAGATTTGAGATGGCACGGATAGCTATTAAGGATTTTAAAAATTTTGAAATAACTAATTTTGAGATAAAAAATGAAAATATCTCATATACAATAAATACTTTAAAAGAGTTAAAAAACAGAGATAACTTAAGACTTATCATTACTGAAGATACTCTTTTAAACTTTGATAAATGGAAAGATTATAAAAATATTTTACAAATAGCTCCTTTAATTGTAGGAGTTAGAAATAAATTTTTAGAAAATTTTAAAAATGAAAATTTAAATTTAGATAATAAAAATTTTGTTAAAACAAATGTCTTTGAGATCTCTTCTGCAAAGATCAGAAAAAGACTTAAAAGCCATAAAAATTGTTCTCATCTTATCCCAAAAGAAACTCTAGACTACATTTATAATCGTAAGTTATACTTGTAGGGTGTAAAAGAAAAATTTTAAAAAACAAGTTATTTTAAGACCTAAAAAAGAGGACTGCTATTTGATATGGAAAAAATAGAGTTATTAAATATTATATCACAAATTATTTACGATAAAAAGGGCTTCAATATTTTAGCCTTAGATGTACGAGGCGTTTCTTCTATTTGTGATTATATAATAATTGCTGAAGGAAATGTTGAAAGACATATAAAAGCGATTGCAAATGAGATTATTGAGCAGTTAAAAAAGTTAAATCAAAAGCCACTTCATATTGAAGGTCTTCAAGATTCCGATTGGGTTGTTATCGATTATTTAGATATTATGATACACCTTTTTAAACCTTATCTAAGAGAGACATATGCTTTAGAGCAGCTTTGGAGTGATGGAAAAATTATTGATTTAAAAATTAAAGTAGAAAGTTAAAGTAGATAATTATGACAAAAAAAAGAAGAGTAGTGGTTACAGGACTAGGTATTGCTAGCGCTTTTGGAAATGATGTTGATCATTTTTATAATCAGCTGCTTTTAGGTAAAAGCTGCGTTAGAAAATTAGATGTTTTCGATGTAAGCGAATATCCAACTCAAATAGCTGGTTTCATAAAAGATTTTGATCCCGGCGAATACATGCAAAAAAAACAAGCAAGAAGAGCAGATCCATTTATTAGATATGCGATGGTCGCTGGTAAAAAAGCTCTAGAGCATTCTAAAATTGATGCAAGCTTATTAGAGAATTTAGATAAAACACGCTGTGGGATAATAGTAAGCTCTGGAATGGGAGGGATGCATAGTTTTTCTAATGGTGTTGAGACGCTTATCAAAGAGAGTTATAAAAGATTAACACCCTTTTTTGTGCCATTTATTATTACTAATATGGCAGGTGCTCTTTTAGCCATAGATTTAGGTTTTCAAGGCCCTAACTACTCTATTTCTACAGCTTGCGCAACATCTAACTACTCTATTTATGCAGCAGCAGAACATATAAGAAAAGGAGACGCTGATTTAATGTTAACAGGGGGCTCAGAAGCTCCAATGTCACCAATTTGTCTCGCTGGTTTTGTGCAAGCAAAAACACTTTCGACTAGAAATAATGAACCCGAAAAAGCCTCTAGGCCTTGGGATAAAGATAGAGATGGTTTTGTGATGGGAGAGGGAGCCGGAGTTTTAGTATTAGAATCCTTAGAACATGCCCTTGAAAGAAAAGCTCCAATTTTAGCTGAATATCTAGGCGGAAATTTAAATTGCGATGCATTTCATATGACAGCTCCAAGAGAAGATGGAGAGGTAGTTGCAAGATGTTTTACTGACGCCCTAGAAGATGCCGGTATCTCAAAAGAAGACGTTAACTATATCAATACTCATGCAACATCTACAACGGTTGGAGATCTTTGTGAAATTAGAGCGATTAAAAAAGCATTTGGTTCACATACAAAGAACGTAAAAATAAATGCTACAAAATCTATCACGGGGCACTGTTTAGGAGCTGCATCAGCTGTAGAGGCTATAGCTACCATTGAAGCGATTTTAACTGGTATGCTTCATCCAACTATCAATTTGGATAACCCTGAAGAAGAGTTAGGGGATTTAGATCCAATAGCAAATAAAGCAAAAGAGCATAAAATAACAGCTGCCATGTCCTCTTCATTTGGTTTTGGAGGACATAACTCTGTTGTAGTTTTTGCTCCTTATAATGGGTAGTTAAAGGCTTACTAATGCTATATGAAGAGAGTTATGGAACAATTGCTTTAAAAAAAGAAGAAGGCATTTGGTATACCTATTTAATAAAAAATAAAAGTGGTAATCACTGGGGCTTTCCAAAAGGCCATGCCAATCTTTCTGAAACTAAAAAGAGGGCGGCTCTTCGTGAACTGAAAGAAGAGACTAATTTAGATTTTTTAAAATTTTTATCTGAAAAACCTCTAATAGAGCAATACTCAATACTAAGAAACTCAAAAAAAACAGCAAAAAAAGTCTATTACTATCTTATTGAAGTTGAAGGAGAAGCAAAGATACAATCTGATGAAATACTAGATGGAAAATGGATAGAGATATCGAAAGCTAAAGACCAAATTACCTATGAAGCTTCTAAAGGGATAGCAAACCTTGTTGAAATAATTATACAAAAACTATAAATTATCTTTTAAAAAGTTTTAGGAGTTTATATGAGTATAACGATCGCCAAAAGAATTGAAAAAGATATTGTAAAAGATATATGCCAAGTACTCTTCGGCGCATTTTTTTTAGCAATGTTTGCTAAAATTTATATTCCACTTTTTTTTACTCCAGTTCCGATAATACTACAAAACTCAATAGCAATATCATATGGCTTTTTTTTAGGAGCTAAAAAAGGCTCTATTGCAACGCTGTTATTTATATTTTTAGGAGCTATTGGGTTGCCTTTTTTTGCAGGTGGTAATTTTGGTATGCAAACTATTATGGGAGCTCAAGGTGGTTATATTTTAAGTTATTTTATTTCCTGTTTTGTAGTAGGAAAGATTTTTCAGAAAAATCTGGATATAACTCAGAGAAAAATTGGTTTAACAATTTTACTAGGTCATTTGATAGTGCTATTTGGTGGAGCTCTTTGGCTTAGCTTTTTTTTAGGTATGAAAAAAGCAATTTTATTAGGGATTGTTCCCTTTATCGCTACCGATATTTTTAAATCTATTGTTCTAACTAAGTTAATTCATCTGAAAAATAACTATTTTTAACTCATTCGATTTAGAGGAATTTCTGTTGGAAGATGGCCTGCGCTTTTTCCTCCGTGAGGATATTCACCTTCTTTGAAAGGCGTTATAGTTCTTTTAGCTAATGGGTTTTCTTTGTCTGTTTCTTTCATAAATGCTTTACATGATGCTTGCATATCTTGAACTTTTGAAGAGGCAAATGCATCTTCATGAGTTGGGGGCATTCCTTTAGTCTCAGCTGATTTTTGAGCTGTATGGGAATTTTCAATACCTTTAAATCTACCAATTGACATATCCATTGTTATAGCCTCCTAATTTTGGCTCCTTCTTACGTGAGTTATATATAAAAATTTATAAATTGTGCAAGAAATATTTAAAAATTTTGTAAATGATTTTTTTTTATAGAGGATGGAGCTATTTCTTGCAAATATCAAATCTTAAAATCAAGACACAAAAAAACTTCAATTAGAAAGTTAATATTTTATGATACAATCATAAATAGAAAGTTCTTTTTGTGTCATACAAAATATTTTCTCCAAAGTTAACCTCCTAATAAAAATTTTATTAGGACATTTTAACTTATGAGAATTAGGACACAACTACTTTGTTCCTACAGTTTTTTTATTTAATTGATTTAAGCTATCAATAATTGTACAATTTTTTATAAAGTGAAATTAATTTAAATAAATAATTAACAACAGGAGTTTAAAAATGAGTGCGATTTCTAGTTCAGCTAGTTCAAATTCTACCCCTCTTTTACTACCTAGCTTGTCTCCAGAAATGTTAGATCATACATTTTCATTCATATCCTCTTTAGAATTAAAAAATATAACTTGCGTATGTAAATTATTTAACAAAACAGTCAACAATTTACAATGGCAAAAAACATTTCAAGAGACTTTTGGAGAGATAAAATTAACTAGAGAAGAAG
>JAAKFW010000059.1 GCA_011064905.1 Candidatus Anoxychlamydiales bacterium
TTGACATCAATTCTTGGACTTCAAATGCAATATTTAAAAAAAATAATATAAAAAAAATAAAAAAGATATATTTAAATACTTTTGACATGAGGAAATTTCCGGATGAATTTCCTAAAAAAAAAATGCCGATGACTGGAATCGAACCAGCACTTTGCAAGCAAAAATAGATTTTGAATCTATCGCGTCTACCAATTCCGCCACATCGGCAAAATTAAATATTTTGCCTCAAATCTACTTTTTTTACAAATCAAAGTATCTAGATCGATATTTAATGCTGCAAATACCCTCTATGAGCTTTTTCCCAAGTATAGCTTACCTTTTGCTTAGTAGACCTGTCATATAATACTTGGATGCAGATATATGGATATGGATGACGATTATTAAAATCTCTACCCTCATCATATTGATTGAGCTTTACGAAAATCTCTTTGTTATGCCAGGGAGGTGTTGACACATCTGTATCTTTCTGATACTGAATAAATCTTTCATACTCTTCTATTTCTCTATATCTAGAGTCTTCTTTATAAAAATCAAAAATAAGATCCATTACTTTTAAAGGAGAATTCTCCAAACCTTGTACATAAAAATCAACTTCAGCTCCAATCATATGTTTTGAGGTTTTAGCTATGTTTGAAGTATCAGCATATGAGTTATGCTTAGGACATCGATGTCCACAAGTGATAACCACTCTTTTTTTTGTTTTTCTTTGAATATAGTTTAAAATATCTAGTAAAACAGGATATATCCCCTCTTTTTCATTAATTAGAGGAAGCGAATGTTTGGCAGGACCAACACAATCTAAATACACTTTTACATTATCGAGATTTGAAGTATCTACCCTCTCTGGATTTAATGGGCTCCCTTTACATCGAAAAAACTCTTTTGTGATTTTAAAAAAACCGGCTGTCTCTTCTTCATAAGGATATAACTGCATTAAATTCTTTGTAGGCGCTTGATGTTTATAGTAAATATCACCTTCTAATCTAGATACCTTTTCAATTTCCACTAAAAGGGATGGTTTTTTGTTATCTTTGCAACCAATTAGCAAAAATATTATAAAAAAGATAAAAAGTCTTTGACAGTTCATAAAAAATTCATATAGTAACGCTTAGGTGCATAACATCTAATGGATGGCTATTTTTATGTCAGATATTTTAAATGAGCTAAATAAATCGGCTAATTTAGCTCTTAATTCTAAATCGACAGAGGAGTCGATGAAACATCTAGCTAAAGCTTTTGCTCTATTTTCTAAAGAAACCACCCGTTTAGAAAATGTAAATGTAAGACTACTAAATAGATTTAATAAAATCAACTATCAGCTTGAAAAAGTCGAAAGTGCGATGCGAAATAAAATCTCAGATTTAAATGCTGCAGAGTTATATCTCAATAATATCTTAAAAAATATCTCTCAAGGGATTTTATATATCGATCTAACGGGAGTTGTCACAACCTATAGTGAAAATGCTCAAAACATCTTGGAAATTGATGAAAAAATAGTCTTATTTAATAAATATTTAGATAATTTTAGAGATGATTTTTTTGGATTTTCTATAAAAAATGCTCTGAAATTTTCGATGTTTCCTAAAACATCTTATATCACAATAAAAACTAAAAACTTAAAAAAAATAATTAAGATTACTACATCTTTAGTATCGGCCTCATCAAAAACTCATCGAGGAATAATTTTGCTTTTAAAAGATGTTACAGACCTTCAAAAGCTTCAAATTCAAGCAAACAGAAACGATAGATTAAACCAAATAGGTCAAATTACAACAAGTATTGCTCATGAGATAAAAAATCCTTTAAGCTCAATTAGAGGCTTTGCGTCTCTTTTATATAAAGATTTAGAAAACTCAAAACCTCTTCAAGATTTAGTTACGTATATATTAGATGCCACAAAAGCACTAGAGAGAGTCACAAATAATGTATTAGCTTATACAAGAGAAGTTGTTTTAGATATTGAATCCATCGATGTTTCATCTATGATAAAAGATATTGTTAAATCTATTAAAATAGATGAGAGTTTTCCTGAAAATGTACAAATCAATTTAAGCCTAGTGCCCTCTTCTTATTTTATACCGGCTGATAAAGATCTTTTAAGATCAGCTATTTTTAATCTTATCATTAATGCCTACCAAGCTATGAATGATGGGGGCTATTTAAGCATAAGTATTTTAAAAAATATCTCGTCGATCTCCATAAATATCTCAGATACAGGAGAAGGGATAGAAAAAAATGATTTAGACAATATATTTACCCCATTTTTCACAACAAAACAAAGAGGAAATGGCCTAGGATTGCCTCAAGCTTACAAAATTATCTCAGCTCACTTAGGGACTTTAGATGTAAGGTCAATTTTAAATAAAGGCACTACTTTTACAATCACCTTGCCCCATGAGAGGAAATAAAATGATAAATAAAATCTTAGTTGTTGACGATGAACCTTTAATTAGAAATTTTTTAAAAGAATCTCTTACAAGACTAAACAAAAAAGTTTTTACTGCTCAAAATGGCCAAGATGCAATAAAACAGATAGAAAACCAAGATTTTGATTTAGTTATCACCGATGTTAAAATGCCAAAAAAATCTGGCATTGATGTTTTGAAATTTGCAAAACAAAAAAATAAAAATACTCTTGTAGTTGTAATATCTGCTTTTGCAAAAATAAACTCTGCTATCGAAGCTTTAAATTTTGGGGCTTTTAACTATTTAGTAAAACCATTTTCATTCGATACTCTAAAAGCAATAATAAATAAAGCGGAGGAACATCATAATCTTATCTTAGAAAATTTCTCTTTAAAAAAAGAGATCTCAACTACTTCATTGGATATCATCGCAAAATCTTTTTATATGCAAAATCTCGTAAATAACATAGAAAAGATAGCTAAAAGCAGATCTTCTGTATTTATATCCGGCGAGTCTGGTGTTGGAAAAGAAGTTATAGCTAAATTAATCCATCAAAGATCAAATCGAAATGAAAATCTCTTTATAAAAGTCAACTTAGCTGCAATATCTCCCACTTTATTAGAATCTGAATTTTTTGGTCATGAAAAAGGAGCCTTCACCGGAGCTGATACTCAAAACAAGGGAAGGTTTGAACTGGCAAATAAAGGAACTCTTCTTCTAGATGAAATCACTGAAATCCCTATAAACCTGCAAGCTAAATTACTCAGAGTATTGCAAGAAAAAGAGTTTGAAAGAGTAGGATCTACAACTCCTATAAAAGTAGATATAAGAGTGATTTCTATCACTAATCAAGATATTAACTTAGCTATAAAAAACAAAACTTTTAGAGAAGATCTTTTCTATAGACTAAATGTTTTACCTATAAAAATTCCAGCACTACGAGATAGAAAAGAAGATATCTTGCCTCTTGCAAGCTACTTTCTTATAAAATTCTCTAAAGAAAATAATAAACCTATAAAAATACTATCTAAAAAAGCTCAAGAAAAACTCATAAATTATCCATGGCCCGGAAATGTTAGAGAGCTTGCAAATACCATAGAAAGAACAATTGTTATGGAAAAATCTAAAATTATTGAAAAAGATCATATTCTTTTAGACACACCACATAACATAAAAGCTTCAAAAAATGCTATATCCACAATTGAAGATAATTATATTGGTAAAAAAATATCAGAAGTTGAAAAAACTCTAATCTTAAAAACTTTAGAAAATCAAAAGTTCAATCGCTCTAAAGCAGCTAAAATCCTAGGGATTACTACAAGAACACTCAGGAATAAACTCAATCTTTATAACTTAAAAAAATAATTATCTTAAAATCTTTACATTTATAATTCATTTAAAAAAAGCTGAGTGAGATCTAACAATTTTTGAGAGGTTTTTTTGCTATCATAAAATTTACTTAAATTGAAATCGATCTCAAGTAAAAAATACTTATATGCTATTTCATCTTTTAGCTCTTCTTGAGCTAATATAGCTTTATATTCAGGATCATTTTTTATGATATCTTCTAGATAGCTTTGAGATCTTAAAAAACTATTTTTTAGCTTTAATTTCAAAGCTTTAAAATCCACTTTTTTTGCTTGAGTTAACATATAGTTTTGAGAGAGAGTGTGAATATATCCTTTAAAATCAAAGTCTTCATCTAGATATTTCTTCTCTATTGCTTCTAAAGTAGTATCCTCAAAATTATCTATTTTTAAACCTGATTTTGTAGAGTTGAAAAATTTAGTGTTTTTTGATTTTTTTGCAAAAATAGAGATCCAATCTCTTTCTATTTTCCATTTAAGGTTGGAATAGACATCTTTATTATTCTTATCTTTTAAAATTATTGGTTCATTCCCAATATCCGTCTTACTTGTATCTAATTTATTATTTTTAGTTATTGAAGAAGCGTAGAGCTTGTTTTCTGAAAAAGCTAAATCTACACCATCTATTATTATTGGATTGCAGCCAAATAGTTTTGCTAAACTAAGACAAATAGTAGTAACTGACATCGCCATATTATCCGGTTTAGTTTTTAGATACTTTCCTAAAATTTTCAACTCTTGTTCTAAAAAGACTTCAAAAAAAGAGTTAATGCCAGCTTTTATATAGCCCAAATCGCCATTAAAGGCACTGAAAACGCCAGAGTTTACTCTTGTTGAGTATAACATTGGGATTTCAAAAGAAAGGGCATTTTTCATCCTTTTAAACTCTTCAAAGTTTGGGTCAATAGCTACTGCTAAATGTGGTGAAATATTTTGATTTGTTAAAGATGTTATAGCAGATCCACCTGCGATAATTAAAGCTTTATTTGAAAGAGTTTTTAGCTTTTCATAAGAGTAATTCAAAGATGGTCCTGCGCCTAGAATTATTGCAGCTCTATTTTTGAATTTATCTTTAAATTTATTTACTAAAAAAGATGATTTTAGTACTCCCAAATTTTTTATGAAATTTTTAAAAAGCTTATGAGAGTATAAACTATCGTGAGTAGAATAAAAATTAATGAGTGAATTTTTTAGGATCTTTTCTTTAAAATTTAGAAATTTTTTAGAAAAATTCTCAAAAGTTATTACTTCTATATTTGTAGAGAGACTTTTTGTTACGATACCTTGTAGATCTTTTCTTATATTTTGCACAAAATGAATATCTACATTTTCACTATTTAGAAATGTGTTTGCAATATCAAAATTAAAAAAGCTTTGTAGGTCTTGTAACCTATCTTCTATAAAAATGAGTTTTTTATCTTTTTTTTTAAGCCATTTTTTTAATTCTAAAAGAAAAGGGTGATTTTTGCATTTATAAATATAAATAACGTCTAATTCCTTTAATGGCTTTTTTAAAAAATCAAACGTTTTAGAGTCTTTTGAACCCTCAAATTTATTTTTTTTAGATGCCTTTCTTTTTAGTAATAAACTACTTGAATTTGCACTTTTAGTTAAAAGTAGCATATAAATTAAAGGAAATTTTTCTGATAATATTTTTAAATTTTTTTGATAGACGCTCATACTATAAATTTAGACTCATCTATTGGATTTTCTCGCGAATCGAAAATGGTGTCTTGAGTTTTTTTCCCTTTTTCAAAAATTAAAAATCTTTTGAGTTTATTTTTTTCATAAAAAAGTTTGACCTCTCCATGTAAACATCCATCTAAATAGTTCATAGAAGTTTTTATAGAGCCATCTTCGAAATAGTATAGTTGATTATTTTGCATTAAATCATTTTTATACTGCTCAACCGAGTAGAGCTTTTTAGATACATAGTATTTATAAGATTTTCCCTGTTTTTTACCTAAAAAAAACCAACTTTTTGATAGCATATCTTTGTTTTTTGAAAAATAAATTGAAGGGCCATGGAGTAGATTTTTATGATAACACACTTCAGCTAAAAGTTTTTTGTCTTCATAAAAAAAAGATTTTTTTTTAATTTTTAGATTTGACTTGAGATCAATATCTAAATTTTCATCAAAAATGATAAGACTGTTATTTTCAATTTTGTATATTTCTTTTAATTTACTCATAAAAATTTCCTTAAAAGATTTAAGTGCTCCGTAATTACATTTTTAAAAAATAAAAGTTTATTTAGTAAAATATGAATTTCATTATTTTCAATATTTCTAAGTAATATATGTTTCCAAATTTGCCAATAGGGATCTAAAAGGTATACATAAACGATTTCTTTTTGAAACTTTAAAAGATTGAAATCTACAATATCTTTTTCAATCTCGAATATATACTCATCACAAAGCTCATTTGATTTTTCTAAACTCTTTAAAATTTTAGATAACATCTCTATTACCTTTTTATTATCTAACTTTATAGATCCTTCATTTGAAATTTTTGTATGGATATATCCATCTAAATCTATTTGGTCCTCTTTTAAATTATTTAAAACATCTAAAAGTTTTAAATTTTTAAAATTTTCAATTTTAAGCCCACCCTCTGTAGCATTTATAAATGTTTTATCTCTATTTAATGCAGCATACTCTTCAATCCAACTTTTTGCTAAAAGCCAATCTTTTTGAGTCAAAACCTCATTTTCATTTATATCCTTTGTTTTGATAAGTTTATAGGTGCTTTTTTCTTTAACCACCCCTTTTGAATATTTTTGTTTTTTAAATGAAAGATCAAGCCCAATTGTAATAATTGGATTACAACCTAGCATTTTTGCTATTTTGATTAAAAAAGTAGTTACAGTCCATCCCGCTTCAAATGTTTTTTGCTCAGCATTCAATCCCTCATAAATCCATTTTTCTAAAGGATGTGCCCCAAAATCGGATGCCAAAATTTTTTTTGAGTGCACTAAAGATAAATTATTATTATCAATCTGATTTTGATAAAAAAATGGTTTTTCAAAAATCTCATTTTCTTTAAACCTTTTAAAATAGGGGTTTGGATCAAGGGATGCTCCAAAATGATACTTGATATTTTTTTTTGCAAAAATATTGAGAGCTGAGCCTCCTACAAAAATTAAAGCTTTATTTTTCAAGTCTTTTAATTCATCTAGATTCTTATCTAAAGAAGGGCCAGCCCCTGCAATTATCGCTGGAATATTTTTAAATTCTCCAACTAAAGACTCAAACAAAATAAATTCATCTGTTTTTAAAAGATTATTATATAAATTCTCAAAGTTTTTTATCCCAAAATCACTATATAAATAAGATGTTAAATTAGCGCCTAGATGAAGCTCTTTAAGAATTTTAGATATTTTATCAAAGTTAGCTTCTCTTTTTTCATTAGAAGATTTAATGATTTTTATATCTAAATAAACATTTTCCCAAGCAATTTTCTTTAAATCTTTTTCAAAGTCTTTTATCAAAAAAGTTTGAGTTTTTTTTTCTTTCTCAAAATTTTTATCAACAAAACTAAGTAAAGCATCATGTTTTTTTATATCATCCTCAAGAAAAATAACTTTTCTACTATCTAAATCTTTAAGCCAGTTTTTTAAAAATGATATATGATCTAAATTGCTTTTTCCATAAACACATATAACATCTGTCTCATGAAAATCTTCAAAAAATATATCATCAATGTTTTGCATACATTACCATTTGTTTTAGCTCATTAAAGCTTGGTAGAAAATTTACAGACTTGTACTTTTTTTCTTTTATATGATACCAATATGTAATAATTTCATATTCATTTGCTATAGCTACAAAAAAAGCTTTGATATAGTGATTGTATCCTAAAACTTGATCGATTGTTTTTGAATTAAGTTTAAAAGCTTTACACTCTATCATTAAAAGTGGGTATATTGAATAGTTTGAATGGATGTCTTTAGCAAAACAAATTATATCTGCTCTTCTTTTTTTTGAAGGAAACTCTTTTTGTTTTATATGCTCTAATGACAAAAGATCTTTCTCAACTGCAATCAAGCTCTTTGGAAAACCCAGTTCATTTATCATATTATGTATTAGCTTTTGACGAACTTTTTCTTCCGGTAGGGCTAACACATAAGTTTTTCTTACAGGATCGTAAATTCGAGAGTTACTCAACTTCTACAATACCTAAATTGTTATCATCTCTTTTATAGATCACTTTCAATTTTTGATCTTCTTCGCCTTTATATATCAAAAAATGCTCACCGGCGAGTTCCAATTTCATTATAGCTTCCTCTTGGGTTAGCATCTTCATAGCCATAATATCTTTAGCTACAACTTTTGGAATTTTGTATTTTTCTAACTCTTGATTTAAGGTCTCCTCTTCGATTTCATCGTTTATATCTTCAAG
>JAAKFW010000006.1 GCA_011064905.1 Candidatus Anoxychlamydiales bacterium
CTTATTTAAATATAATCTTGTATGAAAAAGCTGAAATGTTTTCAGTTTTCAGTAAACAAATGACTTTTGAAAGCTCTAAATAGCTATCAAAAGTTGAAATATATAAGCTAGGTTTTCTCTTTGTATTTAACTTTTAGGATCTTTGATTTCTTTTATAGTTGCTACATAAGTAAAACTAGAAATTTTTAAAGGAGAATTTTTTATGAAACTATATGTAGGCAACTTGCCACATGCAACAACAGAACAAGAATTAACAGACATTTTTGCAGCTTTCGGCGCAGTTGTAAGTGCAAAAATTATCTTAGACAGAGACACAGGCAGATCAAGAGGATTTGGATTTGTGGAAATGGGCTCTAAAGATGAAGCTGAAAAAGCTATCGAAGAGCTAAATGGAAAAGAAGTTGGCGGCAGAACTATTGTTGTTAACGAAGCTCGTCAAAGAGAACAAAGAGATAATAATCGTTCATCTTTTAACAGCAAAAGAAGATTCTAATTATCTATAATTTTACGCCTTATATCTTAGGATATAAGGCGTTATTTTTTTGTCTTAATAATTTATTTTAATATTTTCTTAATCAATGCTGGAGAGCATACATTTTCATCTTCAATTTCATATGCATCTTCAAAAAATGAAAGAGCTTCTTTTAATTTGCTTTCATCATTATAGTGAATCTCTAAAAGAATATCTGAGTCTTCTACAAAGTCAGATATTTTTTTATAAATTATAACTCCAACACTCAAATCGATCTCATCTTCTATAGTTTTGCGGCCACTTCCAAGAATAGAGCTCCCCAATGCTATTTTCATGGCATCTAAAGTATTTACAAACCCTGATTTTGTAGCCTTTAGAAAGTATTTAAAATTAGCTGTAGGAAGAAGTGAATAATCATCTAATGATTTTTCATTTCCATTTTGGGCTTTTACCATCTCTTTAAATTTTTCAAATGCAGATCCATCATTAATTACTCGATTAATTTTATCTATTGCATCTTTTTCATTTTCAGCTTTATTTGCTGCAATGAGCATTTGAGATGCTAGAGTGAAACTTAAATCTCTTAGATCTTCTTGCCCTTTTTGGCATTCTCCTTTTAAAATTTGCATGCATTCGATTATCTCTAATGAGTTACCAACCGCCATACCAAGTGGTTGATTCATATCAGAGACTATAGCTATAACTTTAGTATTTAGCTTTTCTCCAATGTTTTGCATAGCAATAGCTAGTTTTAATGAACTTTCATAATCTTTTATTAAAGCTCCTTTTCCGGTTTTTACATCCATTACTAATACATCTAAACCCTCAGCCATCTTTTTACTCATAATGGAGCTAGCAATTAAGGGGATACTCTCTACTGATCCAGAGACATCTCTTAGAGCATATATTTTTTTATCAGCTGGAGCGATATCTTTTGTTTGTCCAATTATACAAACTCCTACATCTTTTACTATTTGTTTAAAATTTTCAGAATCTTGATTAACATTGAATCCATCTATCGATTCCAGCTTGTCTAAGGTGCCTCCTGTATGCCCTAAGCCTCTTCCTGATATCATTGGAACTTTTAAGCCTAATGAGGCGCAAATAGGGGCTAAAATGAGAGATGTCTTATCTCCAACGCCTCCAGTTGAGTGTTTATCAACAATCGGATCAGAGATTTCATCAAAATTTAGAATTTTTCCAGAATTAATCATAGCATTTGTTAAATATGCTGTTTCATCTGGTGTCATTGAATTTATGAAAATAGCCATTAGAAATGAAGATGCTTGATAATCTTCAATTTTATTTTCTGTATATTCTTGAACGAAGTAATTTATCTCTTTTTTAGTAAGCTCAATATTATCTCTTTTTTTTGCAATGATATCTAATATACGAAATTGAGAATTATCTTCACAAAAACTTAAGATTGGTAAAACTAAAACAAGTAAAATATAAACTTTTTTGAAAATAGACATAACTTTTTCCTATAGTTATTTTTTTTCATAATGAAATTAAGTAATTTCACTATGAGCTGAAAAATTATAAAATTTTATTAAAAAAATGTCTATAAGAAGAAAATAATAATTTAAATTGAGTCTATTTTAAGTTCTAAAAGAGCCTTTTTTTGAAAAAGATCGTACATTACTCTCTTTTCCCTCTCTTTCATCTTTTTTGTCCTTAAAACTTCTTTTCTTATTTGGAAAACCTCTATCATCATCTCTGTTGGATGATGATTTTCTTTTAAAGTTTTTTGAGAAATCTCTGTCATCATCTCTGTTAGATGACTTTCTTTTAAAGTTTTTTGAGAAATCTCTGTCATCATCTCTGTTAGATGACTTTCTTTTAAAGTTGCTTGAGAAATTTCTGTCATCATCTCTGTTGGATGATGGTTTTCTTTTAAAGTTGCTTGAGAAATTTCTGTCATCATCTCTGTTGGATGATGGTTTTCTTTTAAAGTTGCTTGAGAAATTTCTATCATCAGCTCTGTTAGATGACTTTCTTTTAAAGTTGCTTGAGAAATCTCTATCATCATCTCTGTTAGATGATTTTCTTTTAAAGTTGCTTGAGAAATCTCTATCATCATCTCTGTTGGATGATTTTCTTTTAAAGTTGCTTGAGAAATTTCTGTCATCATCTCTGTTAGATGATTTTCTTGAAAAGTTTTTTCTGGAATCTCTGTCGTTATCTCTATTAGAAAAGTTTCTCTTTCTTGAAAAGTTTTTTGAGAATCTGTTCTTATTGTCATCTCTTCTATTACCAGATGATCTAGAAGGTAATAGTTTTTGGCCAGTTAGCTTTTCTATATCGAAAAGAATACCTCGATCTTTTGGAGATGCAAAAGAAATAGCAAGACCCTTTTCTCCAATTCTTCCTGTTCTACCTATTCTATGAATGTAATCTTCAATAGAATTAGGAAGATCAAAATTTATTATATGTGATATTTTAGGAATGTCGATTCCTCTGGCGGCTACATCTGTTGCTATAAGAAGATCTGTTTTACCATGTCTGAATTGAGCAATAATTCTTGTTCTTTTTCCTTGAGGAATATCTCCATGCAAAGCTTGGGCTCTGTGGCCTTTCTCTTGTAGTTGGTATTTAAGTTCATCTGCATATATTTTTGTAGATGTAAATATAATTGCTTGTTTTATCTCTTCATCATTTAAAACTTTATCTAAAAGCTCTAATTTATGATCTAGGTTTCTAACTGTGTGGATACGCTGCTCAATGTTTTCTTTATCAACTGGTATTGTTATATCTACAGGATCTTTTAAAAGATCTTTTACTAAGCTTTTAATAGCTTTTTTTAAAGTTGCTGAAAATAAAAGTGTTTGATGCTCTGTTTCAATTGCATCTGCGATTCTTCTAACATCATCGATAAATCCCATGTCAAGCATTCGATCTGCTTCATCTAAAATAAAAGTTTCTAATCTGGAGAACTTAATTCTTCCGCTATTTATATGGTCGATTAATCTGCCTGGGGTTGCCACTAGTATTTCATATGGTCTATGTAGATCTCTTCTTTGTTGAGGATAAGGCACTCCACCATATATACAAACCGTTTTAATCATTTTCAAATATTTACTAAACTTTGTTGCTTCTTTAGAAACTTGCATTGCAAGTTCTCTAGTTGGGACTAAAACTAAAATTCTAGGCCCTTTTCCTTTTAAAGGTTTTTCCATTAACTTTGTTAAAGTTGGGAGGAAAAAAGCTGCTGTTTTTCCAGTTCCTGTTTGAGCACAGGCAAATAAATCCTTTCCATTTAATATTTCAGGGATTGATTGTTCCTGAATAGGAGTTGCTATTTCATATTTCATTTCTTCAATTGCTTGAATAACTTTTGAGTGTAAATTTAAATTTTTAAATGTCATCTTTTTTCTTTTTATGGGGTTTATTGGAATTTAAAGTGATGATGATAACATTATATTACAATGAAAGATAGTGAAATAAAAAATTAAAATCATTATTTTGTTTTTGTTTTTCTAATCTTTAAATAGCTAAGTTTTAGTCTTTTTGAGATTGAAATTAAAAATATTAAAATTTTATGTTCTTAGAAATTTTTATAAATGATAGATTTTATCTTATGAAAAAGTCATCTATTAAATCTAGTTTCGGTTTTGGGGTAGCATCTGGTGTTATTACTACGCTTGGTTTGATGGTTGGTCTTTTTGCATCCACGAACTCTAAAGGAGTGGTTTTAGGTGGCATTTTAACAATAGCAGTTGCTGATTCAATGGCAGATGCTGTCGGTATACATTTTTCAGAAGAATCAGAAGGAATTCATACTGAAAGGGAGATTTGGTTTTCTACTCTTTTTACTTTTTTATCTAAATTAGTTGTTACCACATCTTTTCTTCCCTTATTGTTTTTGCTGTCCCTTAAGATAGCTATGATTCTAAATATTGTTTGGGGATTTACATTGTTATCAGTTTTTAGCTATATAATTGCTAAAGAACAGAAAAATAGTCCTTTAAGAGCAATTTCAGAGCATGTATTGATAATGGCATTTGTGATAGTTGTAACATATTATGTAGGTACATTAATCGATAAGTATATCATCACTTAAAAAAAAATATTATCTTTTTTTTCAAAAAACATTAAATTGGATTAATTTGTTAAAATAACCTAGAAAAGAGAAAGAATTGATATGGGACTAGTTGATATTTTTGTAGTATTAATTTTTATAATATTTTTAGCTTTTATAGGGCTCTATAAATCTAAAACAAAAGTTTTTGAGTCTTCTTATTTAGTAGCTGATAGAAATACTAATCTTTTCTCTTTAATTGCAACTCTTGTAATGACAGAGTTTAATAGTGCCACTCTAATCGCTTTTTCTTCTCTTGGATATATAATGGGAAAAAAAGCTTTTTTATTTCCTCTAATTTTTTTAATAGGACTTTTGTTTTATGCAATTATTGCTGCTAAAAAATGGAAAGAATTTAATGGCCTATCTGTTGCAGGTTTTTTTACTAAAAAATATGGAAAAAATTTAGGTAAAATAGCGAGCTTTTTATTAATTGTCTCCATGATAGGATTTACCTCTTCTTATGTTAAGTCTTTGACTCTACTGTTTTCTGAAATCTTCCCTCATTTAAATTTTTGGATCTTAAGTTTAGGTTTAGTTTTTATTATACTTTTAATGTGTTTAAGAGAAGGTCTTGTCTCAATTATTAGAACTGATATTTTAAGTTTTATATTGATACTTTTTATTTTCCCTTTGATCTTATTTTTTGCTTTTAAAGCACCTATGCAAGTAGATGTAAATATCGATTATTCAGATAGTTTTTTTTCATTTAGGTTTTGGCTCTCTTTAGTAATTCTTACTATGTTTACCTATATTTTAGCGCCTTGGTATGGACAGAAAATATTTTCAGCTAAAAATGAAAAAACAGCTTCTTTAGCGGTTATATTTTCATCAGTTTTTGTGTTTATATTTTACTCTTTTGCTGTTTTTACAACGTATATCTTAAAGGAAAAAGGTTTTATCTTATTAAATCCAGAAAAAGCATATCCTATAGCTTTAAATATCTTTTTGCCAATAGGACTAAAAGGGCTTAGTTTTGCTCTTTTATTTGCAACATCTGCAACTACCCTAACAGGCGTTTATAGCGCTATGAGCGCTATGGTTATCTCCGATTTTTTAAAAGAAAAAAAATCTGCACTTCAATCTAAAACATTAATGATTGCTTTTGCTTTTTTATCATATATTTTATCAAATGTTTTAATAGATAAAGTCTTTGATAAAATGATACTCGCGAATATTCCTATAGCTGCTCTTAGTTTTGCTCTAATTGGAGGGTTTTATTGGAGTAAAACATCCATTATTGGAGCTTACATTAGCACTATTATTGGAATAATCGCAGGAGTAGTGTCATATCTTATATATAAAGAAGAGGGAATCTACACTTGGGTTTGGGCAACTAAGGGTATTTTACTTATTTTTGTTTCAGGTATTTTAGGTTCTATTGCTTTTCCGGATAAGAAAAAAGTTATACAAAAATTAAATGAAAAAGAACTTTCATGAAAATAAATAATCTATAATTTCAAAAAAGGTAACTTAGCCCTCTTTTTTTAGGGCTATTTTCAAAAAATTAATCAAAAACTTTTTGCCTTCATTATATGAGACTTCAACTTCTGGATGAAACTGAGATCCATATGTAAATTTATCTTTGTGTTTTATGCTTTGTATATAAGTGGATTTTGCTAAAAGTTCAAAATCTTTTGGAACTACAGCGACAGCCCAACCATGAATTTCAGGTGCAATAAATGGATTTTTCATACCTTTAAATATTGGATCATCTACTAATATGTGAATAGGTTGTATCTCCTGCTGTACCTCTAAGGCTGTGAGATCTTGCCATCCCATAGATCTTACAAAGGAATATCCATAAGTAAAAGCAAGTATTTGATGGCCTGCACATATTCCTAATAGTGGTATGTCTGTGTTTCTAATTATTTCAAATATACTCATACATAGGAAGGTGAGGGTAATTTGCATTGTTTCCACTTAAAATTATAGCTAAAGGTTTGTTTTGCAGTCTGTTTAACATATCTAGAGATATTTCATAGTGGGGGACTCTCAGTGTTTTTAAACCTAAATCTAAAGTTTCTATATATGGAGCTAATTGAGTAAAGGTGCCCCCATTCATCAGATCTCCAACTAAAAGAACATATTTTCCTTTAGAAAGGGGTGATTGACTCTAGTGCCTAAAGTGATGACCTTCTTCTTTTTTAATAAAGCCTTTTTGTGTAGAGAAAAAATCTAAATTTTTCTTCATATCTTTAAGTAGCATATTTGCTAAATCATATGAAAAAGCATTTTTTACAACAATTCTTTGAACTACTAAGTCTTGTCGATTAGCAGGCATTTTATATGCAGGCACAAGCCAGCCATGCTCTCTTAATTTATCAGCCATATCATAGAGTGAAAAATTTGTTTCCTCTTTTAGAGCCCAAGCAAACACAGGAATATCATCGCCTTTCGTTATTAATTTAAATGGACCCATTTTTTCGATTTCAGAGGATAGATATAAAGCTATATCTCTACAAGTTTGTTGAATCTCTCTATATCCCTTTTTTCCGAGTCTTAAAAAGTTGTAATATTGAGCGCAAATCTGAGAACCCGGTCTAGAAAAGTTAATAGCAAAAGTTGCCATTTTTCCACCTAGATAATCTACGTAAAAAATTAAATCTTCAGGTAAGTCCTCTTTGTCTCTCCAAACAACCCAACCAACCCCTGGATAGACTAGACCATATTTGTGTCCTGACGTGTTTATAGATTTTATTCTATCAAGCCTAAAATCCCATAATAGATCCGGGTCTAAAAAAGGTGCAATAAAACCTCCGCTTGCAGCATCGACATGTATCGGTATATCAAGGCCTTTTTCTTTTTGGAGTTTATCTAATTCTTCACTTACTTGTTGCACTGGCTCATAACTTCCGTCAAATGTTGAACCCATGATGCATACAACCCCAATTGTATTTTCATCACATAATTCTGCAGCTTTTTTAGGATCTATTGTAAATCTATCTCCTTCACAATATACAAAACGAGGTTCGATTTCCCAATAACGACAGAATTTATCCCAACAAACTTGAACATTCATACCCATCACTAAATTGGGCTTGTCGGTGGATTTTTTTAATTTTTTCATTTTCTCTTTCCACTTCCATTTAAAAGCCATCCCTCCCAACATACAAGCCTCAGATGATCCAATAGTAGAACATCCAATGGAATCTTTATCATCTGGAGAGTTCCAAAGGTTTGCAATAATGTTTACGCATCTATTTTCAATTTCAGCAGTTTGTGGGTATTCATCTTTATCTATCATATTCTTATCAAGTGTATCCATCATTAGCTGCTTGGCTTCGGGTTCCATCCAAGTAGATACAAATGTTGCTAAGTTTAATCTAGAATTGCCATCTAAAATAAGCTCATCACTGATAATTCCATAAGCTGTTCTTGGAAGCATAGATTCTTCTTCCATTTTATACTTTGCCACTTTAGTTTTTAAAGAATCTCTTGCATAAACAGGGAGGATAACTTTTTCAGTCTCGGGTAAATTTTCTAAATGCTCTTTTTTAAAAATCATTTTTTATTCTCCTATTTTTTTTTATTTTTTTTTACCCAAGATGGTTGTTTAAAGTGATTAATAATAATTGGAGCTGCAACAAATACAACTATTCCTACAATTAAAAATATTACATATCTTACAGGCCTTACAATTTCAAGTTGAGACGGAGGAAAAAATCCAACGATAAAAGCAAAAACTACAGCTAAAAGACCAATGCCGGCAACTAGCCACATACCAAAATTACCGCCAGGGATTTTATATGGTCTTTTCACATTAGGTTGTGTATATCTAAGCACTATTCCCGCCAGATAAAGAAGAATATACATAATCAGGTATAAAAGAACTGTCAGGGCTGTTAATAGAAAAAAAGCAGTGTTTACATTGGGAATTAGTAAAAATACAAATGCTAAAACTGTAACGATAAGTCCTTGTATCCATAAAATATGAGTTTGAACATTGTTTTTATTTGTAAATTGTAGATAGGGAGGAAGCTCTCCGTGTTTTGCAGTAGCAAGTAAACCTTTTGATGGACCTCCAATCCAAGCGGTAACACTACCTATTGCTCCAAACGCTACTAAAAATCCCATGACAGGAAGTAGCCAATCTAACTTAAACATATGAAGCATATCTTTGAAGCTTTGCATTATTCCAGCAGTGAGCGAGATGTCCTTTGCTGGGAGTGAAGCCGCAACTGAAAATGATCCAAGTAGAAATACTACTATGATTATTGCTAGCGCTACAAAGACAGCTTTTGGATAGCTCTTTTTTGGATTTTCTAAATCCAAAACATGCACGGCACTTACTTCTATTCCAGAAAAAAGCAGAACTGTTCCTGCTAAAAATGCTAAATTATCAAAATTTTTAAAGTCTGGAAAAAAGTTGGTGTGTGATGAATGTACAAATTCTAAAGGGTTACCTGAAAACACCCAAAGTAGTCCTAAAATTATTATTAATACTGCAGGGACTATAGTCCCTCCAATCACACAAATTGTAGTAAACCAACTAGCTGCTTTCAATCCTTTAAAATTTATAAATGTTGCGCCCCAATAAACTACTAAAATAACTACAATGATAAAGTACTTGTTATAGGAAAGACTCGGATCTAAAAATAAATATGATAGAGCCCCTGCCGCAAAAGCTAAAACTGTAGTGTACCATATTGTATTTTGTATCCATTGAAGCCAAATAGCAGTAAATCCAAGTTTTGATCCAAATGCTTCTTTTACCCAACGATAAATTCCGCCATCTTTTATCCAACCAGTTGCAAGTTCTGCAGATACTAAAGCAGAAGGAAGTAAAAATAAAAACGATGCAAATAAAACGAAAAAGATCATATTCATACCCGTTTTTGCAATAAGAGGAAGTCCTCTTAAAGATAAAACAATCGCAACGTTCATCATTGCGAAAATGAAAACACCCATTTTTTTCATTTTTTTAACCATTATAACTCCAAATTTTTTGTGTCCGTTATAATCATTTTTTTAATAAATAGATTAATTTGTCAATAAAGAATGTTGAAATTTAAAAAATTGTTATGAAAATGGTTTGTAAAATGTTTTTCAAAGAAAAAAAATCTTTTTTCAAAACAATCTACATTCTCTTTATGAGCTTTTTTTTCAATAACTGGAGGAAGATATCCATGAGAGTAACATAGCAGATCCAATGGCTTTGCTTGTTCTTTTATTATCGCTTTGGCAGCCTCCTCTTTTTTTAGGGAGAAGATAATGTCATGATGTATTCAACATGGCCAAGGACATCTGCACTGAACATTGATCTCATCAAATCTTTAGTATTTTGAAGTTTTTTTTTACCAAGATGATATTTTTCACAACAATTGCTATAATTCTTTTTGCTCTAGCATGGACATAGTTTTTTATTCATAATTTATAGATTGTCACAATAAATAATAAAGATTTATAAAAAAAAACTTTATAAAAATTTTTTTAATATGGTATTAGAGAAACTAGGAGAACAAACTTTTTTGAGGTAAAAAAATATGGAACCTATAAGTATATATTTAGCTAAGCTAATTGGACTTGCTTGGTTAATAATCGGTATAGCATTAGTAACTAGACCACAATCTTTTCAAAATACAGTAAAAGATGTTGCTAAAAGTAATGCTATCATGACTATTATCAGTTTTATTCCATTAGTTATTGGTCTTGCTATCGTTATTGGCCATAACCTTTGGGTTAAAAACTGGATTGTTTTAGTAACAATTATTGGATGGTTAACTCTTCTTTGCGGAATTATGAGACTATTCTTCCATAAAGAGTGCATGAAATATATGGCTAAAACAGCTACGAACAGAAGCTTTTTTGTTTTCTGGGGAGTGATTTTAATTATCGTTGGCGGATTTTTAACTGCTAAATCATTTTTCGGACAACAATTCTTCTACTAAGAGTTAATATTTAAGCGGATCTACTAGATCCGCTTATTTTTTACTTTTTTTCTAGAGTTTCTCCTATTTATCTTTAAAAATATATATCTAATTTAATAAAATTTAATCTAAATATATATAAAGTGAAATATTTGAAGTATGTTAAATTATTCTAGTTGGATTGAGATAGATCTTAAGCAGTTAAAAAAAAACATTTCACTTGTAAACTCTTACCTAAAAGATTCTTTACTTTGTCTTTGTGTAAAAGCTAATGCTTATGGACTTGGGCTAATAGAGATAGCAAAAGTAGCTGAAAATGAAAAAGTGGATTATCTAGCAGTTGCTAATCTAATGGAGGGTGTGAAATTAAGAGAGGCTAATATAAAATTGCCGGTTTTAGTTTTAGGAACGTTTCATGAAGATCAAATAAAAGATCTAATAGATTATGATTTAGAAATCACCATTAGCTCTTTTTTCAAAGCTAAACTAGTTCAAGATTACTGCACTAAATACAATAAGAAATGCAAAATTCATCTAAAAGTAGATACAGGTATGGGGAGAATTGGAGTAAAGCCAATTACTGCTATTTCTTTACATAAATACTTAAAAGATCAAAAATGCTTCATTATAAAAGGAATATTTTCTCATCTAGCTTGCGCTGATCAAAAAGATCATCCAATAAACACTATTCAAACAAAAACCTTTGATGATTTTTTAAGTAAAATACAACCAGATAAATCTACTATTTTACATATTGCAAACTCAGCTTATCTTTGCAATTTTGAAAATGATCTAAAAGATATGGTTAGGCTTGGAGCCTTACCTTTTGGTTGCTATAGCAAAGATCTTCCAGAAAAATTTAAAAATATTAAACCTATTTTTTCAGTAAAAAGCAAAGTATCATATTTTAAGATCGTTGGAAAAGATAAGGGTATTAGCTATGGTTATAGCTTTATTACTAAAGCTAAAAGTCAAATCGTCACTATTCCAGTCGGTTATGGCGATGGTTATTCAAGATCTCTTTCTAACATAGGATCAGTTTTGATAAGAGGAAAAAAATATCCAATTATTGGAACTATTTGTATGGATCAATTCATGGTGGATGTGTCTAAAGGAGATGCTTATATTGGTGATGAAGTTGTGTTAATCGGTAGACAAAAAGATAAAGAGATAACGATTAGAGAAATAGCAGATGAATGTAAGACAATCTCTTATGAGATTTTATGTTCATTTAACGAAAGATTACCAAGAGTATATAAAGATTAAAGTTTTTTTATGAGTGAAATGATTTTAATATATGTTGTTTGTAAAGATGCTATAGAGGCAAAAAACATAGGAAAAAAATTATTAGAGAAAAGACTTATCGCTTGCGTAAACATTCTAGATGAAATGAAATCTTTGTATTTTTGGCCTCTAAATAGTGATAAAATTGTAGAGGGATCAGAGACGGTTTTATTAGTTAAAACTATAAAAGAAAAATTCTCTGAAATTAATGAAGAGATAAAAACTGTTCATTCATATGAGGTTCCTTGTATATTTTCAATAAAAGTAGATGAAGTAGATAATAAATACCAAAAGTGGTTAAAAGATCAAATTAAATAAGTTTGATTAAAAATTTATAAAAAAAAACTAAAATAAAAGAGGTGGGTTCTGCAGCAAAATGAGAAAACAACCAAATTAGATCCATTAGTTAATATTAATGAAGTGAATCCCAATATTTTGTTGGATATGCGTTATGCAACAGATAATAATTTCACAAAAAAAGTTATCTATAAAACTGATATTTGCTTAGTGCATAAAGACATCGCTATAGCTTTAGATAAAGTGCAAAAACATTTAGAGAAACTAAATCTTTCTCTTAAAATTTTTGATGGGTATAGACCTCTTTGGGCGCAGCAAATATTATTTGATACTTTGCCAGATGAGAGATATGTCGGTAATCCTAAGAAAATAACCAGGCATACTAGAGGAACCGCAGTTGATGTAACTATAATCAACCAAATAGATAAATCAGAGCTTGAGATGCCCACTGCTTTTGATGCTTTTTCTGAAAAAGCTCATTTAGTATTTGAGGATTTATCAGATAACATCAAAAAAAATAGAAAACTACTTCAAGATGTAATGATGGATATTGGAGGCTTTGAGCTTCTCTCTACAGAATGGTGGCATTTTGATTTAAAAGGTTGGCAAGAGTACCCAGTTTTGGATGTAACATTAAAATAATAACCTTTTATAAAGAATCTATTAAAGATTAATCTAGATCGATTTCCATGCCATCAAAAGCTAGCTCAAAATCAACTTCTCTTTCTTTTGCTAGCTTTTCTATTATCTTTTTAGCTTTTTTTTCGTTTTTAACAATATCAGAACCTTGATGTGTGATTATCATTTTTTTTACGTTTTCTTTTTTGCACCAGGTGAGTTGCTGACGGATGTTTGCATGACCATAAAGTTCTTTTGTAGTTTTATCTTTTCTAACCATGTTTCTTAAAATAGTTGCTCCATCACCTATATAAAAAATGATGTTTTTAAAAGCAGCTTTTCTTTTCTCTATCCATAAAACGTCGGGAACATAGAAAAAAGCTTTTTTCTTATAGGATATTCTATAGCCAACGGCGGGAGCTTTTACAGAGTGCATAACCTCAAAAGCTTCAAATGTAACATTCTCAATTTTTTGTTTTTTTCTGGGATAGATAATTTTTCTATGTTTTTTATCTATAGGAAAGTGATCGATTAACTTCCATGTGGTTTTAGTTGCCCAAACAAATGCGTTGCAGCCATTTTCGAGTCCAAATGCATGGTCTGGATGAGCGTGAGTAATAACTATATGATCGGGATTAATTTTTTTTAATTTGTTTTTGAAAGTCTCGCCACAATCGATCATTGTCTTTTTTTTATCCTGTATTATCATCAAAGATGTATGATTTGTGTGGCGCCTGGTTTTAGATTTTATATATCCTCTAGTACCTAGAAATTTGAGCTTCATGACTTATGGGGTTTTGTCTTATATTTCATCTCTTTTGCAAGCTCTTCTTTATCTTCAATAACATCTTTTAGCTCTTTGTCTTGCAACTTTTCTTCTTTTTGGATTCTTTTTTTATGTGATGGATCAGGATTTACAACTTTTCTTTTCATAAGATTCTCCTTTTCTTTCTATTTTAAAGTATTTTACTATGTATACGTCATTTCGAAATTTTAGGGAAATCTTATGAATACTTTTGAAAAAATATACTGTGAAGTAAAAAAAATTAAAAAAGGCAAAACCAAAACTTATGGCTACATTGCAAAAAAAGTTGGGACAACTCCTAGAGTAGTAGGTTTTGCTTTGCATAAAAATCCCGATCCTAAAAACATTCCGTGCCACAGAGTTATTTTTAAAGATGGTTCTCTTTCTAACTCATACGCATTTGGAGGAAGAAAAGTCCAAGAAAAAAAGCTAAGAGAGGAAAAAACTCTAAAATGAATTATAGTGGATTCTGTCTTTTTTAAATCTATCAACTTTCTTAATCTCTTCATCTGAATATCCCATAGGTATTAGAGATATTGGAATAATATGTTTTGGGAGATTTAATAATTTTATAAAAGCATCAATATGCTCCTTTCTAAAATATACTCCCACCCAAACAGAACCGATGTGTTTATCATGAGCTGCAAGCATTATATTTTGAGTTGCAGCTGCGCAATCGAATACCCACATATCTTTAGATTGTTCTTTTGTTAAATCTGCGCATACAAGTATTGCTAAAGGAGCTGTTTTGCACATGCTAGCATAGGGATGGATATTTGGGATATCATCTAAGAGTTTTCTATCATCTATAACTATAAATTGCCAAGGTTGCTGATTATATGCAGATGGTGCGTACATTCCTGCTTTTAAAATATCATCTAGTATCTCTTTTGAGATTTTTTTATCTTTAAATTTTCTTATACTTCTTCTTGTGAAAATTGCATCTAAAGTTTCCATTAAAGTCCTATTTTCAATCTAATATGAAAATAACATCGATGAGAAATAAAAAAAACTAAAGAGTTTTATTAGATATAGTTTTAGCTAGCTGAAACGATCGCTTTTTTAGAAAAATTTCGATAGAGATTGTATGCTGCTTCAGACGTAGCTATACCACTAATGCATGGAGCTAAATAATAAGTTGGATCACATACAGGGCAAATAGTTTTTTCTAATAGTACACCAATAATACCCAAAATATTTAGAGCTAAATTCGTGCTTGTAACGGCTCTTTTACGAGCTTTGTTGTTTGCTTTTTGAATAGCTAAACCAAGCAAAGAAGCAAATAAAAATCGATAAGGACCATGGAAAAGAGCAAATATAGATAAAACAGCAAAAATTACATTTATATAATTATTTTCTGCAAATTTTTTAATTTTTGAAGTTGTTTTCGATAAAGCTTTTCTAGTTGAGGTTTTTATAGATTCAACTTTTCTTCCAAATGATAGATTGCTTTTTGAAATATCTTTCTTTGTCTCATGAAATTTGGTTTCTACGGAATCTATAAAACTAGGTTTTGTTGTAGTTCTTGTAGTCATATCTCTAGCAACTCAGGTTATTAGTAAATCTATTTAAATTTTATAATAGATCTTATTTTTTTTAGAAATTTAGCATCGCATAAAATGTAAGCCCATGCATTTGAAGGGTATTATTTGTAAATCTAGATTGAGCATTTGAGCTAGCGGTTACTTGATAGAGAGATCTATTTGTTTGAGATAGATTAAACCAAACATTCATCTCATAGTTAGCAACGAGTTTGAGCTTTGCGCTAGAAAAATCTTTTTGCCAAGCCGGTCCTAGTTGAAACTGCAAATTTGTTACTACTCTAAAATCATCTAAATGTGCATTTTCAACTCTGTTCGAATCTACATTATCATATGCTCTCATCCAAGTGTCATAGTTTCCAAAAATTGTTGCTATAGTTGATTTTCCATTCCATGAAAAACCTTTTTTCATAGTCCAATCAAAATCGAGTCCTGTTTTAATGCCAGCTCCTTTAAAATGCCAAGAGGGGGTAATAACTCTCATGTTTGAGCTACTATCAAAAAATCTAGTCTCCCAATCTCTTTTTATCCAAACTCCACTAAGACCTGATAAAAAAGAGAGCTTTACATTTTCAGAGGTTTGAAAAAGTCTTTCTAGTAGAAGATTTGCAAAATCTGCTGAAATCCTAACTCTGCTAGTAGCTTTTGTAAGAGTGAAACTACTTGGTAGCTGAAACGTTGAAGACATCTGTTTGTTTTCAGCATTTAAAATCTCTTGAGAATCATTAGGATTGATCTTGCCATAGTTTCCATCGATGGTCCATTTATCAAAGTCCATTTGATATTTAAAACCCACTCTAAAACCTAATTGCCATGAATATGTTGCTCTTTTAACATCTCCACCAAGACCAGTTGGCGCCGATGATGCTATTTGATTATCATAGACGTAATCTAAACCGTCTTCAAAAGTTTTCCAAAAAAGAAGATCTGAATATAGAAATATTTTTTTTTGTTTTTCCTCTACAAAATTCGATGAGATGTTGCAATAAGAAAATAAAAACAGTGGAAATAAAGTGAAATAAAAAGCTAGTTTTTTCATAATGTCTCCTTAAGGCTTATTTATTATAAAAATTATTTTTTTTACAAGGCTTATGTATCAAAAAATTTTATCTTATTTTAAAAAAACATGAAAAATTTCCTTATAAAATAATTTTATATGCGTTTTTAATGTTAATTACCCCTGCTATTTTTAAGATTTTAGATCATAAATTTCAGAAGATATTTTCATTGAATAGATATATAAATATTATTGATTTTATTTTTTTAGGATTTTTTACTTTTTGGTATTTTAAAAAAGATAAACTGAAAATAAAATTTTCAAAAAACTTAATCTTATTAATTTTATATTTACTATTAGCAAGATTATCAATTGTATTTTCAAAAGGAGAGATCCATCATAGAGCATATTACGATCTTTTTAAAACAGCTTTGTTAATTTTTGTATTGATGAGTTTTTTTACAGAAACTTTACAAAAACATAAAATAGTAATTTTTAAAACGCTGCTCACTTTATTTTTTACATTTGCTCTTTTTCAAACTAGCCTCGCCATACTTCAATTTGTTTTACAAAAACATCTTGGTTTTGCTTTTTTACACGAACCCTTTTTTGCGCATAATTTAGGTGGTTCTTGTAAAATTAGTATAGCTGAAAATGCTCAGTTTTTTTTGAAATATCTCTCATCACAAAATAATCAGTTTTTAAGATCTCATGGAACGTTTATTCATCCAAATGTCTTGTCTGGATTTTTAAATATCTCCTCTCTTTTGACTATGTATTTTATTTATAAAAGTAAAAATAAGATTTTTAGCTTGTTTTTGTTTTTTCAAATCCTCGCTTTGATATTAACTTTTTCAAGAGCAGGGCTCGCTAGCTTTGCTATCTCCTCTTTTTGTTTTTTTATACTCATGCTTTATAAAAAATATAGAGTAAAAAAAATGTTTTTATCTTTTTTAGTTATCATTCTATTTCTTGGTGTTTTTGGATCAAAACTGTTAATGGAGAGAGGCTTTTTAGGCTCTTATTTTCAATCTAAAGATGCATCTACTATGAATAAACAAAGTAATTTTACTAGAGAGTCTTTGAAAAATACATCGATAAATATGATAAAAAAACATCCCTATTTTGGGGTGGGTTTTAGAAACTTTTTAATTAAAAGAAATGAGTATTCTAATGCAGGCGTTCAAAGAGCATATGTTCACAATATTTATCTTTTAATAGCAGCTGAAACGGGTTTAATTTCTTTATTAATTTTTCTAATGCTCATTTTTTTTACAATTTATGATACTTTTAGAGCTTCTCTTAACCCTATTTCAATAACCTCTATTTGTATAATTTTAAGTTTTATACTTATAGGGTTTTTTGATCACTATCCTATTTCTTCAAACTTTGGAAGGATAGTTATCTTTAGCTTTTTAAGTCTTTTAAATTATTTTAATGAACTTAGTAGACCTCTTTCATATTCTCAAAAAGCTTTTCTTTATCAATAATAGCTATTTTGGAATCTTTATCATTTTCGCCATAGGATAAATAAATCATATCTTTATTATTTTCTTTTTTTATAACAAAGCCTGTAGGGAAATATACTCTTGTTTTTTTTGAGCTATTTGAAATTATCGGAAATGAAGATACTTTTCTTACCTTATATGGTGCTTTTAAATCAAATGTATATGCTCCCATAACATAGGTCTTGTTTTTTTTGCTTTTTCCATAAGAGCTATGGAAAAAAGCTAAATACTCACCATCTACAACTTTAGCAGGAGTGCCTCCTCTGGGAGATCCCCATTTCCAGAAAAACCTTGAAAACTCCATATTTGGAAAAATTAGATGTTTTAGAGAGTTTTTCTTTAGATCATCTAGTTGCATAATCTTATGGGGCATTAGCTTATAAGCTAAAAGAAGATTGTCTTGAGCAATTATTGGAACCCAATTTTTTTCAACGATTTTTAGGTGTTGATCTAAAACTGTTTTATAATCGATAAAAAAATTTTTTAAGTTTATTTTTGCAAGATGCATTGCTCTTGCAAAATGCTCAATTGGAAGTATATCGTTATAGAGCAAGAAATAATCGTCTTTAAATTTAAAAATTCTAGGATCTTCAGCGCTGTTTGTTTGAACATCAATTTTTTTGAAATGGCCGATCTCTTCAAAGTTTTTATCTAAAAAACTAATTCCAATGTAGCTAGATTTATTTTCATTTACTCTAAATGCTAAAATATAGTTGTCAAAATACTCTTCTATAGAGGCATTTAACGGATTTTGAACATTTTTAATCTTTATCTCTTTTATCTCTTTTATAATACCGATCTTATCAGCTTTTGAAACATTTTTTAATTTTTTATCACCTGAGAAAAAAAAGTAAGTTATTAAAAAAGCAAAAAAAGCTATTGATATATAGAAAATTATTTTTTTCATAAAAAGTCTCGATTTATTTTTTCTATCTATTGTAGAGCAAAAGTTTTATTTTGTTAAAAAAGAAAATAAAGTAATTTGGAATTAAAGGAAAATATTTAGGGTTTTTTTTATGAATTTATATCTTATGCAACACGGTCAAGCTAATCTAAAAGAGATAGATATGGAAGAATCTCTTTCTGAAAAAGGACAAGAGATTATAAAAAATTCAGCTATTGGTTTAACAAAAATACCGATTAGCTTCGATGTAATTATTTGTAGTCCAAAAAAAAGATCAAAACAAACAGCTCAAATTATAGCTGATGTTTTTAACTTTCCTAAAGAAAAAATAATAGAGACTGAAAAAGTAAAACCTTTAGCTCCCGCTGAAGAGACTTTAGATTTTATTTCTCAGTATGAAAGAGTTTTTATAGCAGGGCATCTGCCTTCTATAAAGGCGATAATTTCTTTTCTTTTATATTCAAGATCAACCATAAATATAGATATTCAAAATGGGGGATGTACAAAGCTGGATATCGAAAAAGATGAAAATATTTTGAAATGGCATTTAACTCCAAATATCTTAAAAAGAATGATCTAAAAATCTATTCTATAACCTAAATGAACTTCATTTGTGATTCTTTGATTTGTAGAAAAACTAGCAATATACGATAAATTTAAAATAGAGCAGTTTTTGAATCTATAATCTAATCCGCTCTTTAGT
>JAAKFW010000060.1 GCA_011064905.1 Candidatus Anoxychlamydiales bacterium
GCTGATGTCAATGTTATTTCACTTATCGGAGAAAGAGGTAGAGAGGTAAGAGAATTTATAATAAATGATTTAGGTGAAGAAGGACTTAAAAGATCCGTTGTAATAGTTTCAACATCTGATCAAGCAGCTCAGCTTAGAATTAATGCAGCATATGTTGGAACTGCTATCGCTGAGTATTTCAGGGATCAGGGAAAATCTGTAATTTTAATGATGGACTCTGTCACAAGATTTGCAAGAGCTATTAGAGAAATTGGCCTCGCTGCTGGAGAGCCACCTGCTAGAGCTGGATATACTCCATCTGTTTTTGCAACCTTGCCAAGACTGCTCGAAAGGTCCGGAAATTCAGAGAAAGGATCAATCACTGCTTTTTATACAATTTTAGTTGCCGGAGATGATTTGAATGAACCTATTTCTGATGAGGTTAGATCGATTTTAGATGGACATATTGTTTTATCATCAGAGCTCGCTCAAAAAGGACAATATCCAGCGATAGACGTCCTCGCATCAATCAGCAGAATATTAACAAACATTACCTCAAAAGAGCACCAAGATATAATCAGAAAACTCAGAGAAGTTTTAGCTAATTACAAAAAAAATGAACTTTTAATTAGAATTGGCGAATATAAACCAGGCTCTGATAAAGAAGCTGATTTCGCTATTAAATTTATCGATAAGGTCAATCACTTTCTAAAACAAAGTATTTCTGAAGAATCTTCTTTTGATAAGACTTTAAACCAGCTAAAAGAGCTCTTCCCGTAAAAATAAATGAACGCTATAAACTATCCCTTAGAGGACCTTGTAAAAATCAAACAAAAAAGATTTGAGCAAGCTATCTATCTTGTTGAAGAGAAAAAAGCTCTTTTAAAAAGAGAAGAAGATATTTTAACAAAAGTAAAAAAGGCAAGAGATAAAGTTTTAAAACATAAAGAAGATAAATTAAAGCAGCTAAGAGATGCTTTAGATGAAGGCGAAAGAACCGACAAAATAATGCAAAAAAAAGCTTATTTAGACGTTGTAAAAGATGATTTAGAAGTCGAGAAAAAAAAAGTACAAGACCAACAAAAAAGTGTAAAAGAGGCTGAGCAAGAGCTAGAAAAGGCTAGAGAGAATTTAAAACAAAAACAAAAAGATATTGAAAAGCTAAGACTCCATAGAAAGCAGTGGGAAAAAGAGATGAAATATGTTGAAAAGCAACAGGAACAACTTGTTCAAGATGAAATAGGCTCTGTAAAGCACATTATGAAAAAAAAAGAAAAGAAAAAGAAATAATGAATTAAAATAGATTAAAAAGGAAAAGACTTATGGACATTGAAAAAGTTAGTGGTACTAAAGGTCCAAAACCTGGTGAGAAAAAAGATAGAGCATCCACTCCTGATTCTGAAGAATTCCGTGAAATGATGAGAACTGGCAAGGTATCAGAGACTGAATTTGAAAAACCAAAAAAAAGACCAAAGCAGCAAGGACGGGCAAAACTAGGAGGAAAGGAAGAGCCAAAATATTCAACACCAAAAGGAACCAATCTACCTTCTCCCTATGATAGTTATTCTCAAAATCAACCACCTGTTCGAGAATTTACAGAAGCGCCAGAGCAACCTTTGGACCAAAAGCAGAATAAGAAAACAAAAAAAGAAAAGAAAAAAGAAGATGAAGAGCTAGCTCTTTATCAAAAAGGAAAGCTAAAAAAAGCTCCTAAAACTACAAAAGAAGAAGATGAAGCAAATGAAAAAACTCCAAAAGTTAAAGCTCCGAGTGGTAAAGAAACGTCCCAAGCCCCAAGTGATAAAGCAATAAAAGCTACAACTGAAGCAAAAAAACCTAAAAAAGAGCTGGAAAACCCACAAGTTCAACAATCTACAGTACTTCAAGAGATGCCACCGAATATATCTGCTGGAGTTCAATCTATAACAGCTCCTTTAACACCTTATCTACATCCTGATATAGTTCCTCTTTTTGAAAAAATGGTAGGGGCGATTGTGCAACTTCAAGCTAAAGGAATAACAACTACAGAAGTGATGTTAAACTCCGCAGCTTTTCAATCATCTATGTTTTATGGAAGCTCAATTATTGTTCAAAAATACTCAACTTCTCCTGCTTTTAATATTTTTTTAAGAGGCCCAACTCAAGCAGTTAACATGTTTTCTGAAAATTTAGATGGTCTTTATGATGCTTTTAGAAAGGCAAATATCAATATTGGAAGATTAGAAGCTCAGTTAGAAAAATATACATTTAAAAGAAAAGAAAAACCAAGCTCAGATAAAGATGCTGAAGACAAAGGATAAAAATTATGGATACTTTAGAAAAACACTCTTGGCTAAGGAAGATAAACAAAACACTTTTAACTTTAGATGAGCTTCCTCTACTTAGAACATATGCTCCATTTAATTTTGATGAATTTTCTAATCATCTAATGAAAAAATTTTCTCTAAAATCTGTGAAAATTGAACCCTCTGAAATGAAATGGATAAAAGCAGATGAGCTAAAGCAAGGCTTTTCTGATAATGTTAATTATCTATCGTTTGTTTTTTCTAATTTAGATGGAAACACCTATCTTTTAATGGACTTAGAGGACATCTCAAAAATAACAAATGAGTTTATCTCCGGGAGCCCTCAAATTAAACTAACAACTACTTTGCTAGAAGAGAGTTATTTTAGATATATCTCATTAGAGACACTTCACATATTATCTGAGATGAATCTTTTTCAAGATCTTTCTGCTAAAATGGTAGAAATCACAGAGCCTCTACAAGAAGATTCACTCTGTTTAGATATAAAAATTAATATAAATGACATCTCAGTATATGCAAGAATTGCAATAACACCAAAATTTAGAAAAGCATGGGAGAATCATTTCATCTCTAATCCTCCTCTAAAGGCTGAAGAGATTTCAAAAACACTTCAATTAACTATGTCTGCTGAAATAGGTTCTGTTAACTTAAATTATGAAACGCTTAAAAAAATTCAGATCGGTGATTTTGTAATTTTAGATAAGATAAACTATAATGTTAAAACCAACAAAGGTCAAGTCACTCTAAAATTAGGTGATACAAAATTATTTTTAGCAAAAGTTAAGCAAAACAAATTAAAAATTATTGATTTCGTTAAATATTCAGAGGAAACAAATATGGAAAAAAAACCTAATGAAAAACCAATAGAACCTAAAGAAAAACCAGTAGCAGAAAAAAAACCAGAGGCCGAAGAAATAGTTGAAGTTGAAGAAAAAACAGAGCTTCAAATTTCTCAAATTGAAAATATGCCCATTACTATTATTGTTGAAGCTGCAAGGTTTAAAATAACTCTAGATAAATTAATGAGTATGCAACCTGGAAATCTTTTAGATTTATCTGTTCATCCAGAAAAAGCTGTAAATTTAGTTGTTAATGGCGAGCAAATTGCTAAAGGAGAACTTGTAAGCCTTGGTGATACTTTAGGTGTAAGAATCTTAGAGATGGGTTAGATTTTTAGTTTCTTATTTTTTTGTTTTATCAAAATCAATTTGATGATCTTTAGAACCCACAAACCAATGGATATGAGAGCAATTTGAACAAACATAGCATACCCCTGATCTATTAAAATATCCAAATTGAAAAAACAAAACCCAAGTTGTATTTAAAAGAGCCTCTCTTTTTGTAAAAGTATCATTTCCACATGCATGGCAATTAAGATCTTTATCTTTAACTTTTATTTTTGCGATGCCACGCCAACTTTTACCTAATTGCTTTTTCTTTTTTATTAATATACATAACCAAAAAATAATAATGATAGTTGGCCAAAAAACAATAGCGAAAATTGCTGGTGCTTTTCCATTCATCATGAAAATTACCTTTTTTTAAATTTATCAAAAAGATTACGTTAAAAATTATTTAATTTCATAGTATTTTTTTGCAAAAAAAAATGTAAATAAAAAAAAATAATTTCATAAATTTTAAAAGGCCAATAGCAAAAAAATAATGAAATAAGTAATATCAAAATAGCAATGCCAAAAAACCAAGTAGAAGCTTATGGAAAACAAAGAAATAGCAGATCAACCAACCATTCCAACTCTAACAAAATTTGAAACTCCTATTATTCCTAAAAAAATTGGACCTTATAGAATTGAATCTCTTTTAAAAAAAGGAGGAATGAGTTTTCTATATTTAGGAGTTGATCCTGAAAATGCAAAACCTATCGTTATAAAAGTTTTGTCTCCTAAATTTATTAAAAATACAGAAGTTATAAATAGGTTTTTAAAAGAAGCAGATATTATTAGACTATCGAATCATCCAAACATTATTAAATTATATGGGCAAGGCCAGTGGGATCATGGTTTATATATTGCTATGGAGTTTGTGCAAGGAATCTCTTTAAAACAGTTTTTATTAGAAAAATCTTTGTCTGTTCACAAAGCTTTAGAAATAATTTTGCAAGTTGGTTACGCACTTTGTCATCTGCATACTCATGGAATAATCCATAGAGACTTAAAACCTGAAAATATCTTAATTACCGAAAACGGTCAGATAAAAGTTATAGATTTTGGAATATCAGCTTTAATAAATGAAGAAAAAGAAGATGAATCTAAAAGAAAAAGCTTTATGGGAACTCCTGTTTATATGAGCCCTGAACAAAAAGAGGATCCTAAAAAAGTAACTTTTTCATCAGATATTTATTCTTTAGCTGTAATCACCTATGAGCTACTTTTAGGAAAACTCTCTTTTGGAGTAATTCATTTATCTTTAATCCCTAAAAAATTAAGGCTTATATTAGAAAAAGCTTTGCAAAATGATCCAAAAAAGAGATATCAAGATATTGTAGATTTTATAACTGATCTATCTGAATATTTAAAATCATACACTGAACTTGAAGACACAAAAAATCAAGAAAATTATGATGAAAGATACACATCACTCGTAAATACGGATCGATTATTTTTAACAAAAGATATTCCTGCTTGGAAGCATTTAGAAATTGCGGCTGAATATGACACTACAATTTCTTCTTTTGGGCTTTATACAGATTTTTTTCAGATATCTGAAAATATATTCGCTTGTATATTAGCTAAAAGCGAAAAAAAAGATTTAGAATCTTATATTCACACATCAATTTTCAGAGGTTATGTGAAAATGGCAATAAGCATTGCTAAATTAAAAAAAGAATTTTCTCCAGCAAATATTTTAAGTAGTATTAACACAGCTTTAGAACAAGATCTAATGGATCAAAAGTTTTTTGTGAATCTAATTGTAATGAATCTTGATAAAGATCAGATTTTGTATTCAAATAGTTTTGATAGTGATAATTATTTTGCAGACAATGCTAATCAAAAGTGCACACCTCTATCCATTAATAACCCGATACTATCAAAAGATATCAATCTTAGTTTTATTGAAACCACTCTAAATTTCAAAATAGGTGATGAGATAATTCTTTTAACTAAAAAAATCAAATCTGAAAAACAAGATTTAATAAAAAAACAGATAATTGACAACATGTTATTTTCATGTCACAATCAAGCTGAGAAAATAATTCTGACATATAAAAATTTTATTATAAAAAAAGAAAACGATACCTTTGCTAGTATTTGCATACAAAGAAAAGCTTAAAAAAAGCTTTGAGAGACTATTCTAAAAGGTCTTTTAATAGATAAAAAAATAAAAAAATAAAAAAAACATTTTAGAAAAATCAAATAAAGAAAAAATTTCAATGAAAATTATCCAATGAAAAGTTTGCAAATATTTATGTTTGTGGTTTACGATTCTATATAGAGGGAATGATAAAAGTATGCTACTCAATTTTGCTAAAAAAAAAATAAGTATGAAAAAATATATTTTTTTTAATAAAAAACTCATCTTTGCATTTTTAATATTTTCTGTATCTATCTTTGCAGAAGAAACAAGAGAGACAAAAAAACTACCTGCTTTAAAAGCAAATGAATTTACAATCAACTATGATAACGTCTCAATAATTGAATATATTCAGTTTGTCTCAAAAGTATGCTCAGTTAATTTTATCTATACGGCTATAGATTTAAACTTTACAGTTTCGATTACATCTAAAGATCCTATGACAAAACAAAGCGTTATGTCTTCTTTAATGCAGGTTTTAAGAGCTAACGGACTTTACCTAGTTGAAGATGGCTCTAGCATAATCATCACTAAATCTGAAGATATAATAGAAACAGCTCCTATAGTAGAAAAGGGTACAAAAAATATAAAAAACCCAATAATAACAAGAATTTTTTCTATTAACAACATCTCTCCGGAAGCTGTTTTCACAATTATCAAAGCGATGGTTTCAAAAACAGCTCTAATAGAGCTTTTAACACCCACTCGTCAACTCATTTTAACAGATGTAGTGAGCAATGTTGAAAAAATCACTGAGCTCATTGAAAACTTAGATAACGCAAAAAGTCCACTTGCTATTGAAACTTATATTGTAACAGCAAATGCATCTTCAACTCTTATAACTTTAGTAAAAGAGATAATGTCGCCAATGATAGCGGGCAATCCATATCTTTTAATCCCACAAGATTCAACTAGAAAAATTTTTATAGTATCTACCCCAACGCTCGCAAATAAAACTCTTTCAGTATTTAAAAGTTTAGATGTAAAACCTGAAGCTGAGATAAAAACTTTAGAAAATCAACAGATCTTTATTTACAAACCTATAAATCGCACACAAAAAGATTTAAAAAATGCTTTAGAGGATATCTCTTCTAACTTAAAAAAAGATGGAATGCCTCAAGCCGGGCTTATCGAAGCTATTGATAATATGAAATGGATATCTGAGACAAATTCTTTTGTATTCTCTGCAACAGATGCAACCATTACAAAAATACAAAAAGTTTTACAAAGCTTAGATACTCCAGTTTCAAAAGAACCTTCTTTTTTCTTATATAATTTGAGATATGTATCTGGAGACAAAATTGAAGATGATTTAGATGATCTAGCTACTAAATTTAAAGATCAAGAGGTTAGAGACCAAAATCTTTTGGATGTTCTTCAAACCGCTAAGTGGATAAAAGAGACAAATTCTATTTTGTTAACTGGAGATTCAGTAGCTATAGAAGAAGTAAAAAATATTATCTCTCAGTATGATTCGGTAAAACAATCAAAAGTAAACTTTTTTATCTATACCCCAAAACACGCATCTTTAAATGATTTAGATATCTATTTAACAGATGTCGCTAAAAATTTAAAAAGCTCAGGCCTTGCTGATCCTGAACTTATAGATGCTATTCATTCAATGAGAGTTGTATCTTCTATAAATTCGATAATATTTACAGGCGCAGAGGAGACTCTAACTAAAGTAAAATCTCTTTTAGGATCTTATGATGTATCGAAAGAAGGAATGTTTAAAGGCACCTTTTTAATGCTAACACCAACGCATATTACATTGGATGATGTTGAAAATGCATTTAAAGATATATCATCTCATTTAAAAAGCTCAGGCCTTGCTGATCAGCCTCTATTAGAGGCGATAGCTTCAATGAGAGCTGTTCCTACCACAAATTCAATAATATTTACCGGAGATGATGATACCCTTAAAAAAATTAACACTCTTTTTAATTCTATAAATGCTCCGACGTCTAAACAAGCAATTCAAGAGCTCGGTAAAACAAACTTTTGGGTATATCAAATTCAAAAAGCAACGCCCACTCAAATAACAACATCTATAAAATCTATAACTCAAGATCTCGCAAATATTGATTCATCAGACAAAGCTTTTATAACTGCTTTAAAAAGCATGAAATATGTAAAAGAGACAAACTCTATTATCTTTGTTGGAACGCCAAACGCTTTAAAAAAGATCGAACCACTTGTGCAAAAGTTTGATATAGCTCCAGAAAAAGGCGCTGTGCAGTCTTCTTACTATGTATATAAACCTGTTTATTTAACAGGACCTGAGCTAGAGTGCATTTTATGTGAGTTTGCGGAGAATTTAAAAGTATCTAATTTAGAGAATGAACCTCTTTATGAAACAATAGAATCCATGAAATTCTCTGAACAAACCAATACGTTGGTTTTTACTGGAGAACCGGATGCTATAACAGAGATCAAAAGTCTTCTTCATAGTTTTGATGTTCTAGACAGCTCTCATTCATCTACTCAAGAGATTTCAGGATTAGAAGATTTAGGGTTTTTAGTATACAAATT
>JAAKFW010000061.1 GCA_011064905.1 Candidatus Anoxychlamydiales bacterium
CCATTTAATTTTACTTTATCTCTAGTATGAATTGTAACTTCTTCATAATTCAGATTGTTTATTAGATAATTTCTTGAATATTCTAATGCATCTTTAGTAAATGATTCAGAAACATATTTTCCAAATCTAGTTCCGATAAGTTGCGCTGGAAGAATTGGAAGACTTACTAATTTTGAAATCATTTTACTTAAATCTTAAATTTTTTGTTTTTATAATGCTGATATTTTAACTTTATTTTAGTATAAAAGAAATTAATTTAAGAAAAACTATTAAGATTAAAATTTATTTTTTAAAGGCTCAAGAAAAGAAAAATTTATTAGCATTATCAAAAGTTATTTTTGCAATTTCTTCTAAACTTTTATTTTTAATATTTGCGATAACCTCTGCTGTTTCAACAACATTAGCAGGTTCATTTTTCTGGCCTCTTTTAGATTGGGGAGAGAGAAAGGGAGCGTCTGTCTCTATTAAAATACTTTCAATTGGAATGTTTTTTAAAACATCTCTAAGATCAGATGAGTTTTTAAAAGTTATAATCCCACTAAAAGATATGAGCCAGCCTCTATCTAATACTTTTTTAGCTTCTTTTTCAGTTCCCGTAAAACAGTGTAAAACAGCTCTTTTGAGTTCAACTTTATCTGCTATTTTAAAAATATCTTCAAAGGCATCTCTTGCATGAATAATTAGCGGTAAATTAGTTTCTTTTGCAAGTTCTAAATAGTTTGTAAAAAACAGCTTTTGAAACTCTTTTTTTTCAAAACCATAAAAATAATCAAGACCCGTCTCCCCTATAGCTATTAATTTTTTATTTAACGCTGCCTTTTTAACATCTTCAAACAAGATATCATTATCATTATCAGCTCCATGAGGAGTTGTAGCAGCTGCTGCAAAAACAAAATCGTATTTTTTAGATAGCTCTAGCCCTCTATCTAAAGATCCTAAATCAGTGCAGATATTTATAATTTTTGTGACATTAGCACCTTTAGCTCTTTTTATGATTTCATCTAGATTTTCATAATCACCTTCGCCTGTTAGATGAGCATGTGAGTCAAAAAATTCCATTTTTCTTTCTCTTTTTATAATGACATTTTCGTATGGCGATGAATTTGTCAAGGACATTTTCGACGTGAACGTCGAAAATGCCAGAGCTCAAACCATTAATAAAGTGGCATTTTAAAAAAAACACCTTTCATTTAATACATTTGCTTTAATACAAATCTCAAAGTGTGTCAAGATATAGAAAAAAATGAGATTTTATTATGATTGCAATGTCTCCTATACTAAATGCTTATTTTCAAGCAGATCTTTTTGGTAAATTTATCTTTTTTTCACTATTTATTTTATCTATAGCTTCTTGGGTAATACTTTTACATAAAATGTATTTAGCTAAAAAACTAAAATTATTAAATTCGAGTTTTGAAAAAAAAGTTCAAGCAAATAACGAAAATATTTTATCGATAACCATTAACTCAAATCTTACATACCCCTATTTAAATATTTATAAAAGCTTGAAAGATAAAACCTTAGAAATTTTAAATAAGAATCGTTTTTTTATAAACGAGAAAAAAAAGGTGTATATGTCTAGCAAAGATATAGAGCTTATAGATTCACATTTAGATGTTGAAATTTTAAAACAGACAAAACTTTTAGAAAAAAATTTATTTATACTTCCTACAGTTGTAACTTTAGGGCCATTTTTAGGGCTTTTAGGTACAGTTTGGGGGATTTTAATAACTTTTAATTCACTTCAAACTCAGTCTTTATTGAATAACAATACTAGTATATTATCTGGTCTTTCTATGGCTCTCTCTACAACAGTTGTGGGCCTTATGGTTGCCATACCAGCTCTTATTGCATATAACTATTTGAAGAATTGGATAAAAAATTTTAGAAGCGACATGTTACATTTTTCACATGAATTAATAACAACTTTAGAAATTCAATATAGAAGCGTTGATGTAAAATAATATATGAGAAAAAAAAAGTTTCTACAAAGCTCTAGTGAGCTCGATGAAAATTTAATTAATTTAACACCTCTTATTGATGTTGTTTTTGTTGTATTAATTTCATTTATTTTAATAGCTCCTCTTTTAGAAGTAGATCATATAAATTTGGCTGAAGGCTCTGCTAAAAGCGATAAAAACATTGAACAAACTACAATTATTTTAAAGGTAAAAGAAGATAATTCTATATTGATAAATAATAGATTAGTGACTCTTCTAGAGCTACAAGATCTCTTAAAAGAAAAAAAAAGATCAAATCCCAATCAAATCCCACAGTTATATCATGATAAAAAAGCTACATTTGGCTCATATCAATCCATTAAAAATCTAGTAGAGCTCGCAGGATTTGAAAAGCTAGATGTTGTCTTGCAACCTGATTAAAAAATTTTAAGATTTATGAAAAGAAGACCCAATCTATTTAAGATCAATAAAAAAACAATCTATAGAGTTATAATTTTTCACATAATAGTCATTTTATGTTTAGTGATTCCATTTAGATCTTTAAAAAAACAAAAAAAACAAAGTTTAATAATAAATAATATTATATTAAAGCCGGAGATAAAACCTATAGCAAAACAAACTTTTATAAAAAAAGCCCCTACAAGACCCATTCCAGTAAAAAAAACTCCTATTCAAAAAAAAACAGCTCTAAAAAAAGCAGTTCCTATCGATAACCAAAAATACTTATCTCTTTTAGATAAACTAGAAAAACAAATAAATGACTTAGATGATAAAAAAGAGATCATAAAAACATCTGATCTTAGAATACCTAAAAAAGTAAAGCCCTTGAGCTTTGATCAAAAAATTGAAGAGGCCTCATTTGATAATTTTTCTAAATTTAAACAGATTTTGGTAAAAGAGCTGCAAGACAATTTAAATCTTCCCGAATATGGTGAAGTAAGAATTTCGTTTATAATACATCCAGAAGGAAAAATAACAGATGTTTTGATTTTGGATTCAAAAAGCGAAATAAATCAAAGTTATTTAAAAAATAGCTTATATGAGATATCATTTAAAAATATGGAAAAAGTATTTCAAGAAAAGCAAAAACTAATTGTGATTTTTAAAAATGATTAGCTTCAAAAAAATCTATATTTTACTTACATTAGCAAGCTCTGTTTTTTTAAACTCTATTTTTGCAAATGCAGAAATAGAAGTAGCTTTGTCTACAAAAAACTCGATAAAGCCTTTATATCTCTCAAAAATTTTCAACGAAGGCTCTGAATTTGAAAACTCTTATTTAGAAAATTTAGCGAAAGTTTTGAAATTTGATTTAGATAATAGTGGTTTTACAAAAGTTTTAAAAACTGAATATCAAAATGATTTTAAAATATCACACTTCGATACAGACATAGCATTTGATTCATCTTTTTGGAACAATAAAAAAGTAGCGATCGTCGTTAAATCTCAAGCGATAAAAAAAACTCTAAAAACTTTTGTATATAATGCAAATAATAATATTTTAAAAACATTTGAATTAGAACTTTCTGGTAATTTAAACATCGACAGAGTGAAAATTCACTCACTTTGTGATAATATTCAAGAGATCTTATTTGGACAAAAAGGTATTTTTTCATCGAAAATATTATATTCGGTTAGATCAAAAAACGAACTTAAAAAAAATCTTAAATGGCAATCTGAAATATGGATCTCGGATATCGATGGTGAAAATGCAAAAAAATTAACAGATCAAAATAGCTATTTAGTCCATCCACTTTTTATTCCAAATAGCAAAAATGAATATCTTTATATCTCATATTTAAATGGTCCTCCAAAAATTCATAAAGGATCATTTGCCAATCCAAAAGAGAGTCGGCCAATTATAAAATTAAGAGGTAATCAGCTACTTCCCTCTATTTCAAAAAATGGAGATAAACTAGCTTTTATCTCTGATGCAGCAGGAGGCCCAGATCTATTTTTACAACATTTTGATGATAACTTTCTGCCAATCGGAAAACCTCTTCAGCTTTTTTCTTATCCAAGATCTACACAAGCATCTCCAACATTTTCTCCGGATGGTCAAAAACTTGCCTTTGTATCTGATAAAGATGGCGGTGTTAGAATATATGTAATTGCTATTTCAGATAATGTTTATACAAGAAAAAGACCTGTTGCACATTTAATTACTAAAAAAAACAGAGAAAATGTAACACCATCTTGGTCGAAAGATGGTAAAAAATTAGCTTTTAGTGCTAAAATTAATAATATCAGGCAAATATGTATATATGACTTTGAAAAAAACGAAGAATGGCAACTAACTCATGGAACTAAGAACAAAGAAAATCCTTTTTGGGCAAAAGACAATCTACATCTTATATTCAACACAGAAGATACAAATGAGACAGAGCTATATTTAATAAATATTAATCAAAAAGAAGCTGTAAAAATTACAAAAAACGAAGGAAAAAAAAGATTTCCTTCGTTTGAACCCTAAAAATAAATAAAAGGGAAAACTTAAGGGCAATTTATGAAAAAAATATTTACTTTATTTTTTATATTTTCACTTCTTGTTTTAACAAGTTGTGAAAGATCTTCAAGTACTTGGGAAAACGTGAAAACGGCAAGTAGATACTTACAAAAGGGAATGAATTCTCTTTGGGGTAAAGACTCTAATTCATACTGGGTACAAAATGAAGAAGATTTTAAAGGACCGGATGACGAGGATTTTATTCCATTAAATGAAAGAGATTTAAAAGGTGGTTTTTCCTCATCAGATAAGAACTTTGCTCAACCAAAAGAAAGTTTTGGAGAAGGCGGCGTTCCTGGTTTTGATAATTTTATAACACCTTCTCATTTAGCATCTATTTTTAAAAAGGTGCATTTTCTAACAGATGATCATGTACTCAGAGATAAAGAAGATTTAATCATCATTCAGAAAATTGCAAATTATATGAAAAAAAATTCAAATGTCTATTTAAATATTGAAGGACATTGCGATGAAAGAGCATCTGCTGCATATAACATGGCGCTTGGAACTAGAAGATCTAATCATTTAAGAGTTCTTTTAATAAAGCATGGCGTAGATTTTAACAAAATTTACACAATATCATATGGAAGAGAAAAACCTCTTGTAATGGGCCATACTTCGCAAGACTGGCATTTAAATAGACGTGGTGAATTTAAAATATTTGAAAAGCAAAGATAACTCATGAAAACAACAAAATTTTTCTCAATTGCTATTTTAGCAATATCTTTAAGCGCATGCTCTCCTATGAAATCTTCACCTAAAGAAGAAAAGCACCAATTGGAGCTAACGCTGCATGAACTCCAAACAAATCTAGATGATTTAAGACACGATATTAATTGTTTTCATACAGAGATGCAAATAGTTGATGGCAAAGTTAAACATCAAGAAGATGCAACTCAAAATTTAAAACAGCAACATTTAGAAAAACTTCAGTTAAAAATTGAAAATCTCACAAAACTCTTTAGTGAAATGGAAAATAAAATTTCCTTATTTGAAACCAAATCACATAGTTTGAATTCTAATTTTTCAACTTTGTCAAATCATGCAAATGAAACGACCTTAGCCCTTACCCAACACAAGGACAAAATAAATGAACTTGAAAAGATCATTTTAAAACAAAATTCTAGATTAGAAGATATAGCTAAAGTTAAGACCACCCTTGAAGATATTGTAAAAACGATAAAATCTAATAGCTCAAACTATGTAATTTATAAAGTTAGAGCTAAAGACTCACTCGAGAAAATTGCAAAAATTAATAACGTAACAGTGGATTCAATAAAACATCTAAATGATTTAGATAACGATCTCATCGTAGTGGGACAAAAACTTAAAATTCCAAAGTAAGGAAAACGATATGATAACCTTAAAACATTTATCTATAATTTTTTTAGCTATATTAGCTATGTCTACTGCACACGCTAGACATGAAAACTGCAAAACTAAACCTAAATGTCCAACGCCTTGCTCATGCGACATCCCAAAACCTCCTGAATCATCCGGTTATAATCAAAGCGCAAGGGTAGGTGTTTGTAAAGCAAAAGGTGCTTTTGTAACAGGCTCATTTATATATTGGGAAGCGTTAGAACAAGGATTTTACCTTGTTTTATTAAATGACAATGCCTCAACAAGAGGGCAATCGATAAATATGGATCATGAATTTGATCCTGGTTTTAAAATTGGTTTTGGATACAATTTTCAATATGATAATTGGACAACTTATCTAGAATACACTCGTTTCCATTCAAAAAATAGCTTTTCAAAGACAAGACCTTCTTGGGCAACTAGCCAATCGTATTATTGGTCTAGTTCCAATACTCTCGCCAATGAATATCAAGCAAATTTAAAAATAGAGTTAGATATTCTAGATTTAGAACTTTCTCGCTCAGAATATCGAGGACAAAAGCTTATTTTCAGTCCATTTTGGGGATTAAAAGGAGGAGTTATAGATCAATCCTTTACTTTTAGAGCTATGTCAACAACATCTACTATTCTGAAAAACGCACTAAAATCCGATTCCTGGTTAATAGGTCCTAGAATTGGGGTTTATACAAAATGGCTTCTTGGCAAAGGTTTTTCTCTTAATGGAAAAGCGGCCGGAAGTTTAAACTATCAAAAATTTTATAATATGACAGCATCAATTAACAACATAAAAATTGATAATGATTCTGTTATTTCACCTATTTTTGAAATGCTTCTTGGATTTAATTGGGGTTCTTATTTTGATAATAATCATTGGCATTTTGATATCTTTGCAGGATATGAGCTACAGGTTTTATGGAATCAAAATATGATAATAAAGAACAGAATACTTTCGTTAAATTCAAATATTGATTCAGGCAAACTAACTTTACATGGTTTAAATATCACAGCAAGGTTTGATTTTTAACTAAAAAAATATAACTAAAAGGTATATCTATAATGAAAACAAAATTCATGTTTATAGTAACTTTCGCTATTTTAACTATTACCAATCTATTCGCTAATCAAAACAATTGTCCACCAAAAGATGAGTGCGAATGCGCTCCTTGCGGTTGCGAGACTCCGCCTTGCCCAACTCTCTCCGCTTATAACCAAAGCGCTAGAATCAATGTTTGTGGATCTTGGGATGTTTTTGTAACAGGCTCATTAATATATTGGGAACCTTATGATCAAGGATTGAGACTAGGCAGCTTTCATAACGCAATAGCCGGCGTTACAAGATCTGAAAGACTCGATATGAAATCCGGTTTTAAAGCAGGATTCAAAGCAGGGATTGGCTATAATTTAAATTATGATAATTGGACAGCTTATATAGAGTATACTAGATTTCATCCGACGATTAATTTCTCTAAAGATAGACCTTCTTGGGCATTAGCATTTACTAGTCAATGGCCAAGCACTCTTGCTCTTTTACCAAATACTATTACATCTAAATGGAAAATAAAATATGACTTATTAGATCTTGAATTATCTAGATATGAATATAGAGGCACCAAACTGATTTTTAATCCATTTTTTGGAATAAAAGGCGGATGGTTAGATCAATCTTTTACATTTACTGAAATTAATGCAACATCCAACGTTCAAAGTGTAGTAAAATCAGATTCTTGGCTAATAGGACCTAGAGCTGGAATATATTCAAAATGGCTACTTGGCTGTGATTTTAGTATTATAGGAAAAGCTGCAGGTTCTTTACTATATCAAAAAGTATCAAACTTAAATTCAACTATCAAGGACCCTAGCAGTGAAATAACTGCAAAAGCAAATAACACTCATAATATAACTCCTTTTGCTGAACTGCTTTTAGGTTTAAATTGGGGTTCTTATTTTGATAATAATCATTGGCATTTTGATATCTTTGCAGGATATGAGCTTCAATATATTTGGAATCAAAATTATTTAAGCTCTACAATTGATGGTTCTGCAACAGATATAAGTAATCTAAATTTCCACGGATTAAATATCACTGCAAGACTTGATTTTTAATACTTTAAAATAACTAGCGCATAAAAAACCGGAAAACATGATGTTTTTCGGTTTTTTTTACCTTCTCTCGTAGTTTTTTTCGCTTCTTACATAATAACCTCAGTTGCTAGTTTATCTTTTTGTAATTCTGTGAGTTAGCTTTTATTTGATTAAAAAAAATCCTTTGTTTGAGTAAAATATTTTTTTAC